>JAEWRF010000028.1 GCA_023460155.1 Bacillota bacterium
CCGTCGATTTCCTTCTGCACGATCTCCTTCGGCAGCCGGAACTGCGGGATGCCGTACATCAGTACGCCGCCCGCGGTATGCAGCGCCTCGAACACCGTGACGGAATAGCCCAACGCGGCAAGGTCGCCCGCGCAGGTGAGACCGGCAGGCCCCGCGCCGACTACCGCCACCTTGTGGCCGTTAGGTGCAACGCTGAATTCTTCGTCTTTCCCGTTCTTCATATGCCAATCGGCTGCAAAACGCTCCAGACGGCCGATGCCGACAGGCTCGCCTTTGATGCCGCGGACGCATTTGCTTTCGCACTGGCTTTCCTGCGGGCAGACGCGGCCGCAGACGGCGGGCAGCGAATTCGTCAGCTTAATGGTCTTATAGGCGCCTTCCATATCGCCGTCGGAAATCTCCCGAATGAAATCCGGGATATGCACGCCGACCGGGCACCCGCTCACGCAGGGCTGGTTCTTGCAGTGCAGGCAGCGGGTCGCTTCGTCCTTCGCCATCTCTTCGGTATAGCCAAGGGTGACCTCCTCGAAGTTCCGGTTGCGGATATTGGGCTCCTGCTCCGGCATGGGGGTCTTTTTCGGATTCATATTAGGCATTTTTCGCACCCTCCATCAGGCGGCACTGGTAGTCCCGCGCCGCTTCCCGCTCCATGTCGAAATAGGTTCTGGAGCGCTTGATCGCTTCGTCAAAGTCGACCTCGTGCCCGTCGAAATCGGGCCCGTCCACACAGGCGAACTTGGTTTTTCCGCCAACGGTCAGGCGGCAGCCGCCGCACATTCCGGTTCCGTCAATCATAATCGGGTTCATACTGATGATCGTCTTGATGCCGAATTCCTTCGTCAGGTTGCAGACGGCACGCATCATCACCAGCGGCCCGATCGCAACAACAAGGTCGTATCCCGCGCCGGCCTCAATGTTCTTTTTCAGCGCGTCGGTGACAAACCCCTTGTTCCCGTTGGAACCGTCGTCCGTCATGATGGTTAAATTGCTGCTTGAGGCACGCATCTCGTCTTCCAGAATGATGATATCCTTGTTCCGGAAGCCCGCGATCATGTCCACCTTTGTCCCCTGCGCGTGCAGGGCTTTGGCCTGCGGATAGGCAATCGCACATCCGGCGCCGCCGCCGATGACAGCTGCTTTTTTAAATCCCTCGATCTCGGAGGGCTTTCCCAGCGGCCCGATGAAATCCAGCAGGGAGTCACCCTCGTTCAGCGTATCCAGCAGCATGGTCGTTTTCCCAACGATCTGATAGATGATGGTGACAGTTCCCTTTTCCCCATCGTAATCCGCGATAGTGAGCGGAATCCGCTCGCCCTGCTCGTTGACCCGCAGGATAATGAACTGTCCCGCCTTTGCTTTTTTAGCTATATATGGCGCGGAAATTTCCATAAGAGTCATGGAATCGTTCAGTTTCCGCTTCAGCATGATCGGATACATTTCAATTCACTCCCGTTTGTTAAATTATTACCGCTTGTTATTATACACGGTTCCATAACGTTTTTGCAACTGGAAAAAATCGTCCTTGGAACAATAGCTAAAATATTGCGCCGCTTTCGTTCGACCCACAGCAAAAAGCCGACGGAATTTTCCCAATGGAAAATCCGCCGGCTTATCACTGAATCGGTCTGGTCAACGTTTACAGGATAATGCAGATCAAACCGTTACAGCCCTCGTTGATGATGCGCTCAATCGTCTCGCGGACTTTGCCCTGCGCGTCCTCCGGCATGCGGAGAAGCTTATTGTGCAGCCCTTCGTTCACGAGCTCATGCAGGCTTTTGCCGAAGATGTTGGATTCCCAGATCTGTGCGGGATTCTCCTCGAATTCCTTTAGAATATATTCGACCAACTCCTGCGACTGCTGCTCGGAGCCGACGATCGGCGTGATCTCCGTTGTGATCTTCGTCTTCATCATATGGATGGAGGGTGCCGCCGCTTTGAGCCGAATCCCGTATTTGCCGCCCTGCCGGATGATTTCCGGCTCCTCCAGGCTGAGTTCGTCGATTCCGGGCATAACGATGCCGTAGCCGTTCTGCTCGACGTCTTCATAGGCTTCCTTGATTTTGTCGTATTTCTTCTTGATGGCGGCCATATTCAGCATGTGGTCCATCAGGCCCGCCTCGTCGCTGATCTCCACGCCGGTTTTCTCGCCGAGCACCCGGTAGAACAGGTCCTGCCTGAGATTGATGCCGACGCGCGCGTGCCCCTTGCCAAGCTCCATGGAAAGGGCGTTCGCCCCGGAAACATATTCGCACTGCCCGACCGCGTTCACGATGTCCGCCACTTCCCGGATCCGCGTGACCTTTACCGCCGCCTGCTGAATGGAGGAATAAACCGACGAGCGCAGCCAATGGTCCTTTTCGAGGGAGGAAACCCAACGCGGCATCTGGATGCGGATTTCTTTGACCGGGAACTCGAACAGAATTTTAACGAGGATCATCCGGATTTCTTTTTCCTCCATCTGGAGGCAATTGACAGGCTGAACCGGAACCCCGTATTTATTCTGCAGATTTTCTGCAAGGCTCTTCGACGCCTCGGATTCCGGATAGATGCAGTTGAGCAGGACAATGAACGGTTTGTTGATTTTTTTCAGCTCGTCAACCACCCGCTCCTCAGCCTCCGCGTATTCCTCCCGCGGAATATCGCTGATGCTGCCGTCCGTCGTGACGACCAGGCCGATGGTGGAATGCTCGGTGATAACCTTCTTGGTGCCGATTTCCGCCGCCATGTTGAACGGAATGGGGTCGTTGTACCACGGGGTCATAACCATGCGGGGCGTGTCGTTTTCAATGTAGCCCAGCGCGCTCGGCACGATGTAGCCGACGCAGTCGATCATCCGGACGGAAAAGTTCGCGGTGCCGGCGATCTGCACGTTGACGGCCTGCTCCGGGATGAATTTCGGCTCGGTGGTCATGATCGTGCGTCCGGCCGCCGA
>JAEWRF010000029.1 GCA_023460155.1 Bacillota bacterium
TTCTTGTCCTTCCCCAGATTTTCAAAGCGCTCCTTCTGGGTTTTGCGCGTGATATGAACAAAGAACTTGATGACGAGGTATCCCCCGTCGGTCAGCAGCTTTTCAAACCGGTTGATGTCGTTAAGACGTCGGGTGATCTCGCTCTGCCCCAGGTTTTCTTCCAGCCGGGCGGTGGAAACGTCCGTGTACCAGCTCCGGTCCAGCACGGCCATCTGCCCCTTTTTCGGCAGCTTCTGCCAGTACCGCCAGAGAAACGGTTCACGCCGTTCTTCGGGCGTGGGGGGCAGGATTGAATACACTTTAAAGCCGCGCGGGTCGAAATTCAGAATCAGTTCGGAGACCAGCCCGCCTTTTCCGGCGCCGCCCCAGCCTTCGAACAGGACGATTACAGGGAGATTCTGCTGTTTGATCGGCTGCTGTAGGGCTGCGAGCTTTTCCCGCAGGCCTTTGGCCAGCATTTTATATTTTTCACGCGACACGCTTTCCTTGAGATCGACCTTCTCGAGCATGGAACAACACCTCCGCATATTTTGATTCCGGAACCGCCGGTTTTTTATGCCATTATTATACACGCAAAGCTTATAAAATAAAAGAAGTATCAATTTGCGGTCTTTTCAAAATCACGCGCCGGTATTCCCTAATTCCGGTGTTTGTGATATAATAAAACGAAAATTTGGAAAGGGGGAGGCGCCTGTGGTGATACTCGGGATCGACCCCGGATACGCGATTGTGGGCTACGGTGTGATCCGCCTCCGGGAGGGCCGGTTCGAGCCGCTGGAGCACGGCGCAATCGTTACAAGGGCCGGCGAAGATTTCAACTGCCGCCTTGAAGTGATCTACGACGCGCTCTCCTCCGTTCTGACCAAATGGAAGCCGCAGGCGGTTTCCATTGAAAAGCTCTATTTCCAGAATAACCAGAAGACCGCCATCGGTGTGGCAGAAGCCCGCGGAGTGATCCTGCTTGCTGCGCGCAAGGCCGGGGCGGAAATCTTCGAGTATACCCCGCTGCAGGTCAAGTCGGCGGTCACCGGCTACGGGCAGGCTCACAAGCCTCAGGTGATGGAAATGACGCGGCGCCTTCTGCGCCTGAAGGAACTGCCGAAGCCCGACGACACCGCGGACGCGCTGGCGATGGCGGTGTGCCACGGGCAGGCGGCGGGTTCGGCCATGCGGCGCGCGATGATAGCCGGGCGGCTTTCGCTGCGCCCGGAATAAAAAAGGCGGTCGGTTATGTTTTATAGTGTAAGAGGCACCCTGATCCATCTGGAGCCCGGCGTCGCGGTTGTGGAATGCGGCGGAGTCGGGTTCAAATGCTTTACGTCCCTTCACACGCTTCGTTCCCTGCCTCAGGTAGGGGAGGAAACGACACTCTATACTTATTTAAATGTCCGCGAGGACGCGCTTGATCTGTTCGGCTTTGCGACGCAGTCTGAACTGAGCTGTTTCAAGATGCTGACGGGCGTTTCCGGGGTGGGGCCAAAGGTGGGACTTGCCATCCTTTCGGAGCTGACGCCGGAACAGGTCGCGGCGGCGGTCGCGACGGGGGACAGCCGCGCGTTGACCCGCGCGAGCGGGGTCGGCCCGAAGCTGGCGCAGCGCATCGCGCTGGAGCTTCGCGACAAGGTTAAGGGGATGAAGGCGGCGGAAGGCCCGTCGGCGGCCGGAGCGCTTTCCGCTTCCGCAAACGCGGGTTCCGCGGTGGAGGCGCTCACCGTGCTGGGGTATTCCCCCGCAGATGCTTCCTCCGTCGTGGCCCGGTTTGACAGCTCCCTCCCCGTGGAGGAGCTGATCCGTCTCGCCCTGCGTTCGATGGACGGACCAGGGCAGAAAAATGCGTCCAAATAAGCCGCGGCGGCGGATAGAAAGGCGGCGCGATGGAACACTTGGAATATGATCCCAATCAGGAAAACACAGGGGAATACGATTTTGAAAATCGGGTGGTAGCGCCGGATTACGCTCCGGAAGACGCCGAAGTGGAAAACCCGCTCCGCCCGAGGACTCTGTCCGAATACATCGGGCAGGAAAAGGTGAAGGAGAACCTCTCGGTCTTCATCGAGGCGGCGCGCCAGAGGAAGGAAAGCCTCGATCACGTGCTGCTGTACGGGCCGCCGGGGCTCGGCAAAACCACGCTTGCCGGAATCGTGGCGAACGAGCTGCGTGTGAATCTGCGCATCACATCGGGACCCGCGATTGAAAAGCCGGGAGACCTCGCGGCAATTCTGACGAACCTGAATCCGGGCGACGTTCTGTTCATCGACGAGGTGCACCGTCTCTCCCGCAGCGTGGAGGAGATTTTGTACCCCGCCATGGAGGATTTTGCCCTGGATATCATCACGGGCAAGGGACAGATGGCGGCTTCCTACCATCTGCCGCTGCCGAAGTTCACGCTCGTCGGCGCGACGACACGCGCCGGGCAGCTCAGCGCACCTCTGCGCGATCGCTTCGGTGTGGTGCTGCGTCTGGAGCTGTACACTCCGCGCGAGCTTGCCCAGATTGTCACGCGCAGCGCGAAGATTCTTGAAATCCCGATCGAGGCCGACGGCGCGCTGGAAATCGCCTCACGCTCGCGCGGAACGCCCCGCATTGCGAACCGGCTCCTAAAGCGCGTCCGCGATTTTGCGCAGGTGGTCAGCGGTGGAACGATCACGCTGGAATCCGCGCGGCTTGCGCTCGACCGGCTGGAAATCGACGGGCTCGGCCTCGACGCCAACGACCGTCGGCTGATTACCGCCCTGATTAAATTCTATAACGGCGGCCCCGTCGGGCTGGAGACGCTTGCCGCGGCCATCGGTGAGGAAGCCGTCACCATTGAGGATATCTATGAGCCCTACCTGATGCAGCTCGGCTTTTTAAGCCGCACCCCGCGCGGGCGCTGCGCGACGTTTGCCGCCTATGAGCACCTCGGCCTGAAGCCGCCCGGGCAGCCGGACGACGGCCAGCAGAAGCTGTTCTGAAGGCGCGGATTTTGGTTAAGACAAAAAGCCTTAGGCTGAAATGATAGATTACGAATTCTTCATACTAATTTTTAATTTAGGAGTGTTGTGATTCAATGGGAAGATTATTCGGAACCGACGGCGTCCGCGGTATCGCGAACAGCGAACTGACCTGTGAGCTGGCGCTCAGCATCGGCCGCGCGGCGGCAACGGTGCTGACGGACAGCAACCACCGCCACCCAAAGGTGCTCATCGGCAAGGACACGCGCCTTTCCTCCGATATGCTGGAAAGCGCCCTCGCGGCGGGCCTGTGCTCCGTCGGTGCGAACGTGGTGAGGCTCGGAGTGATCCCGACGCCGGCGGTGGCGTTCCTGGTCGGAAAATATAAAGCGGTTGCAGGCGTGATGCTGACGGCCTCACACAACCCGTTTGAATTCAACGGCATCAAGATTTTCAGCGGCGACGGGTATAAGCTGCCGGACGCGCTGGAAGAACAGATTGAGTCCATCGTGCTCGACCATGCCCAGATGCCGGCCTGCCCCATTGAAGGCGACATCGGCAGCATCTCGGAGGCGCCGGATACGGTGCGGGATTACGTCGACCATATCAAGAGCACGGTTCCGTTTTCGCTGGACGGCATGAAAATCGCCGTGGACTGTGCAAACGGCGCGGCAAGCCGGACGGCGAAGCTGCTGTTTTCCGAGCTCGGAGCAGAGTGCCATATGTTGGCCGATGAACCGAACGGCGTTAACGTCAACGACGACTGCGGCTCCACCCACATGGGCAACCTGATGAGTTATGTCCGCGAAAACCAGTTGGATGCGGGCGTCGCGTTCGACGGCGACGCAGACCGCTGCCTTGCCGTGGATGAAAAGGGCCAGCTGGTGGATGGAGATTTCCTGATGGCAATCTGCGCCGCGGATATGAAATCGCGCGGCAAGCTGGCGAAAAACGCCGTGGTCGGCACCATCATGACCAACATGGGCTTTACCCGCTTCTGCGACGAGAACGGCATGAAGTTCGCGGCGACCAAGGTCGGCGACCGCTACGTGCTGGAGGAAATGCTGCTGGAGGGCTACAATTTCGGCGGCGAGCAGAGCGGACACCTCATTTTTCTTGACTTCGCTACGACCGGCGACGGCGAGATGACCGCCGCACAGTTACTCAGCATCGTGCACCGCAGGCACGCGCAGCTTTCCAGCCTTGCGTCGCTGATGACCCGTTACCCGCAGGTGATGGTCAACGTGACGGTCAAGCCGGAGGGCAAGCTCCGTTTCTATACGGATACCGAAGTCAAGGACGCCATTGAAAAGGCAAAGGCGGAGCTCGGAAAATCGGGCCGCATCATCGTGCGGCCGTCCGGCACCGAGCCGCTCCTGCGCGTGATGATCGAGGGGGAGAATCCCGAGTACATCGGTGTTCTTGCCAATTCCGTCGCGGACGTGATCCGCGAGCGGCTAACGTGATAAAAGAGGGAACAAATTGAGAGCAGCAAACTGGAAAGACTATGAGCTGATCGACACTTCCGCGGGGGAGCGGCTGGAGCGCTGGGGCAATGTGATTTTAATCCGCCCCGATCCCCAGATCATCTGGGACACGCCGAAGACGAGCCCATTCTGGAAGAAGGCCGGCGCGCGGTACCAGCGTTCCTCCACGGGCGGCGGCAGCTGGCAGACGCTCGCGGGAGTTCCGCCCATGTGGAAAATCCGCTACGGTGAGCTTTCGTTCCGCCTGAAGACGATGGGCTTTAAGCATACGGGTATTTTCCCGGAGCAGGCCGTGAACTGGGATTTCGCAATGAAGAAAATCCGCGCGGCGGGGCGTCCGGTCCGAGTGCTGAACCTGTTCGGCTACACGGGCGCCGCAACGCTTGCCTGCCTCAGTGCGGGAGCGGAGGTCTGCCACGTGGACGCTTCGAAGGGAATGGTTTCCTGGGCGCGCGAGAACGCCGCCGATTCCGGGCTGGAATCGAAGCCGGTGCGCTGGCTGGTGGACGACTGCGTCAAGTTCGTCAAGCGCGAACAGCGGCGCGGCAGCACCTACGAGTGCATCATTATGGATCCGCCCTCCTACGGGCGCGGACCGAACGGAGAGGTCTGGAAACTGGAGGAACAGCTTTATCCCTTGGTGGAGTCCTGTGTTCCGCTGCTCTCCGAACATCCCCTGTTTTTCATCCTGAACTCCTACACCACGGGACTTTCGCCCGCGGTGATGGAATATCTGCTCGGCGTGCTGATGAAGAAAAAATTCGGCGGGACCGTCTCCTCCGATGAGATCGGCCTGCCGGTGACGGAGAGCGGACTGGTGCTTCCCTGCGGGAGCACGGCAATCTGGCAGTCCGAAGACGGAAAGGGGTGACCGGCCTTGAAGCCGTACAATTCGAAGCCGTATAACCGCAAAAGCCTGTTGGTGGCGGGGGCAGCCTGCATTCTGATCGCCGTGTCCAATTTCTCTACGCATGACACAAACGCGGGCGCTTTCTGGATTTTTGTGGGCGTCTGCGTTTTCCTGTGGGCATCGCGCATGAAGGACGAGGGCGATTCGAAAAACAGCACCCCCGGCGGCTCTTTTAAGATCTGGCCGGGCGAGGGGCAGCCTGAGCAGACCGAAAAGCCCAAGCCTTCCGAACCCGGGCCGAAGACGCCGGATCGGGACGAGGACTGGGACAGTACGGCTTACAAGGAAGAGCCGGAGGTCACCGCGGAACTTGGGGACGATCGGGAACGCCGAGACGAGATCAAAAGCCTTTTCGACAGCGGTGTGATTACCCGGGAAGAATACGAAGAGCGCCTTTCACAGATTAAAAAGGGCTGACGGGAAAGCGGGGGACGCATGGATTATATTGTATCGCAGGACGTTCGGTTTTCCTATGAGGCGGGGGAGGACGAGGAGCGCCGGGAAGTGCTTCACGGGGTCAGTCTTGGCATCCGGCAGGGCGAGTTCGTCGCGCTGCTCGGCCACAACGGTTCGGGGAAATCCACCATGGCGAAGCATTTCAACGCCATGCTGCTGCCTTCCGGAGGCAAGGTCTTTGTTGACGGGCTGGATACGATGGACGAGGACCTGAAAATCGAAATCCGCCGCCGCGTAGGGCTTGTGCTCCAGAATCCGGACAACCAGCTTGTGGCGAGCATCGTGGAGGAGGATGTGGCTTTCGGCCCTGAGAACCTCGGCGTGGCGCCGCCGGAGATCCGGAAGCGCGTGGACGACGCCCTGAAGGCGGTGGAAATGTACGATTACCGTCTGGCCGCGCCCTATAAGCTTTCCGGCGGGCAGAAACAGCGGATCGCCATTGCCGGAATCATCGCCATGCAGCCGGACTGCATCGTTCTCGATGAGCCGACCGCCATGCTCGACCCGCGCGGGCGCGACGAGGTGCTGGACACCATCCACCGCCTGAACCGGGAGAAGAACATCACAATTGTTCTGATTACCCACTATATGGACGAGGCGGTCGGCGCCGACCGGGTCGTCGTCATGGACGACGGGCGCATCCTGACCGAGGGGACGCCGCGGGAGGTCTTTGCGCAGGTCGAGCTTTTAAAACAGCACCAGCTCGATGTGCCGCAGGCAACCGAGCTTGTCTGCCGCCTGAAATCGGAAGGGTTTCCGGTTCCGGACTGCGTTCTGACCATCGACGAGTGCGTCGCGGCGCTGGAACCGCTTTTTCAGCAATCTTGACTTGGGAGAATTCAATGCCTGTCTTAGAAACAAAAGATCTGACCTATACTTACGGGGTGGGCACGCCGTTTTGCAAAACGGCGGTCGACCGGGTGAACATCACCATTGAAAAGGGTGAATTCATCGGGCTGATCGGTCACACCGGCTCCGGAAAATCCACCCTGATTCAGCAGTTCAACGGCCTGCTGAGGCCTACCTCCGGGCAGGTGCTCTTAAATGGGACCGACATCTGGGCGCAGCCGAAAAAAATCCGCAGCGTGCGCTTTCAGGTCGGGATGGTGTTCCAATACCCGGAGCATCAGCTTTTTGAGGAGACCGTTCTCAAAGACATCTGCTTCGGCCCGGGCAACATGGGCCTTGGTCCGCAGGAGGCGGAAAAGCGCGCGCGCGAGGCGGCGGGCTTCGTCGGTCTCCGGGAGGAGCTCCTGCAGCAAAGTCCGTTCGAACTTTCCGGCGGCCAGAAGCGGCGGGCGGCCATCGCGGGCGTCATCGCGATGGATCCGGACGTGCTGATTCTCGACGAGCCCACGGCGGGCCTTGACCCCCGCGGGCGGGACAGGCTCCTCAACCAGATTCTGGAGTATCACCGTGTCCGGGGCAACACCGTGATTCTTGTTTCGCACAGCATGGAAGACATCGCGCGCGTGGCGGATCGTGTTCTCGTAATGAATTCGGGCCATGCTGTGATGTTCGACGAAACGGCAAAGGTGTTCGCGCGCGGGCGGGAACTGGAGGAGATGGGTCTCCGCGTGCCGCAGATCACCAGAATCATGCTGACGCTCAAAGAAAAGGGCTGGCCGGTTTCCGCCGCGCTCACGGTGGATGAGGCGGTGCGGGAACTCCTCCCGCTGCTGAAGGAGGCGAAGCGCCGTGGTTAGGGATATCACGCTGGGCCAGTTTATCCCGGGTTCTTCGCTGATCCATCGGCTGGATCCAAGGGTCAAAATCGCTCTGACGTTCGTCTTTATCGTCTTTATCTTTGTCGCCTCGAATTTTGAAGGGCTGGCCGTCATGATCCTGCTGATGCTCGGCATTCTGCTGCTTTCCGGCGTGCCGCTTATGCAGTACTTTAAAAGTCTGAAGGCCATTCTGTTCATCCTCGCTTTTACCTTTGTGCTGAACCTGTTCACCGGCACGGGCTCCCCTGTCTGGGAATGGGGCTTCCTCAAGGTTACGGCGGGCGGGATCAGCAACGCTACCTTTGTCGCAATCCGGATCATCAGTTTGATTCTTTACAGCTCGGTGCTGACCTTTACAACCTCGCCGACGCAGCTGACGGATGCCCTCGAACGGATCATGAAGCCGCTCAAGGTGCTGCACGTACGGGTGCATGAAATCGCCATGATGATGACGATTGCACTGCGCTTTGTCCCGACGCTGCTCGAGGAGACCGACAAGATCATGAGCGCGCAGAAGGCGCGCGGCGCCGACATGGAAAGCGGCGGCGTTATGCAGCGGATTAAGGCGCTTATTCCGATCCTGATTCCGCTGTTTGTCTCCTCGTTCCGCCGTGCCTACGACCTCGCCATGGCGATGGAATGCCGGTGTTACCACGGCGGCGAGGGAAGAACCAAGATGAAGCAGCTTTCCATGACCCGGCTGGATGCGCTGGCAATTGCGGGAACCGGTGTATTCTGTGCGGCGGTCGTATTCTGCGCGTTTACTTTTCCGCCCGCCCTTCGCTGAGGGAGAAAGGAGCCGCCATGCGGAATCTGCTGCTTACGCTCCGTTACGACGGCGCGAACTACCACGGCTGGCAGGTGCAGCAAAACGCCGTTTCCGTGCAGCAGGTGTTCCAGCAGGCGCTGGAGCGCGTGCTGGGCGAACGGCCGGATTTAAAGGGCTGCAGCCGGACGGACTCCTTCGTCCACGCGCTGCAGTTCTGCGTCAGCTTCAAAACGGAGCACGGCATTCCCTGCGAACGGCTCTGCGGCGCGCTGAATCATTTTCTGCCGGAGGATATCGCGGTGCTTTCCTGCCGCGAGGTGCCGCCCGATTTTCACGCGCGGTATTCCTGCCGGGGAAAGGAATACGTTTACCGCATCTGGAACGATAAAACGCGGGACCCGTTTTTGCGGGGGCGGGTGCTGCATTACTGGTATCCGCTGGATCTGACCCGCTTAAACGAGGCGGCGGAGTGTCTGGTGGGGCGGCACGATTTTACCTCCTTCTGTGCGCAGGACGCGAGGGAGCCGGGCAATATGGAGCGCACGGTCACACGGGCCTTCTGGAGCCGGGAGGACGGCATGGTGAGCTTTACCGTAGCGGCGGATGGCTTCCTGTATCACATGGTGCGCATCATGGTCGGAACCATGCTGTGGGTCGCGCAGGGAAAGCTTGAGCCGCGCGATATGCTCCGGATTCTGGAGGCGCAGGACCGGAAAGCCGCCGGCCCGACCGCTCCGCCGCAGGGACTTTATCTTCGGAAGGTTTTTTACGAGGAGGGAAACAGCGATGAATGGGGAAGATCACCGGTTTGACACCGCGGAGCTTGATCCCGCCCGTCACGGCGGCCGATCGGAGCGCAAACGAAAGCGCCGCCGGAAATCCCGGGAGCACCGAGTTCCCCGCTGGGTCTACCGGATTGTTCTGATTCTGCTCCTTTGTGTGCTTTCCATGCTCGTCTGGTTCAACCGGGATAATCTGACGCCGGCGAACGTCCTCACCTGGGCGGAAGACCGGGTGGTCGGCATGGGCGTGGGTGACGGCTATCCGTATCAGATTGCGGGATCGGCCGTCCTGAAGCAGAATTTTGTTTCAGAGGATAAAAACCTGTACCTCGTCAGCGATACGGCGGTGATGGCCTTCAACCAAAGTGCGAAGCTGCTGGCAAACCGCCAGCACAGCTTCAGCAGCCCGGTTTTGAAGGCTTCCGGTTCCCGCATGCTGGTTTACAACCTTGGGGGACGGGGGTGTCAGGTGGAAAGCCCGAGCAAGACGATTGCAAAATTCAGCGCGGACGGGGATATTCTTGCCGGTGCCGTTTCACCCTCCGGACGCTATGCACTGGTGACGCAGGCGGACGGCTACTGCGGCAAGCTGACCGTCTATTCTTCGGACGGCCGCGTGCAGTCCTATTACTGGTTTTCCGATTATTACCCCACTGCCGCGGCACTCAGCCCGGACGGAACCCGCGCTGCCGTAACCGGCGTTTCCTCCAAAAACGGCGAGCTGATCTCGGCGCTTTACCTGATCGATCTGAACAGCGGAAAAGCGGTCTCCCCGTTTGCGGAATACGATGACAATCTGCTTTTCTCCGTCTCCTGGGACATCGACTCCGCCGTAGCGGCCGTGGGCGACAAAGCCCTGGCGGTCGTTAACCCGAATACGCGGGCAAAGGCCGAGTTCGACTACGACGGCAGGCAGCTGACGGCTTACTGTTCCGGTGAGGGCAAAACGGCGCTGGGACTTTCAAATTACGCAGGATCGTCCGAGTCAGAACTGATTCTTCTGGATAAAACCGGGTCCTCGTCTTTTACCGCAAAATTCGAAAAGCAGGTGGCGGCGGTTTCCCTCTTCGGACAGACTCTTGCGGCCCTGTCAGGCGGAAAGGTCACGTTTTATCCGGCATCCGGACCGGCAAAAACCGCGGATGCGGGGAGTGACGCGCGAACCGTGACGCTTTGTGACGAAAGTTCGGCCTATGTGCTGGGAGTGTCGGAAATCAGGCGAATTTACGGCGGATAGTCCGCTTGTGTATTTTCTCATTTTGTGATATATTTTCCTTGTGCGCCGGAAGAGAATGGATATGGGAGGTTCGGAATGGGAACCGTATTGGACATTGTTTTGCTGGCCGCGCTGCTTTTCTTTGTTATTTCGGGGTTCCGGAGAGGGCTGGTGCGCTCTTTGGTGGAGCTGGTCGGATGCATTGCCGCTATTTACTTTTCGGCCGTGTTTTCCGCGCCGTTTGCCGCCGCCGCGCTCCCTTATGTGAAGCAGTGGTTTCCTTCCTGGCCGTCCGCCCTTCTGCTCAACCGCGCGGCTGCTTCAATTGTTCTGTTTGCGGTGTTTGAAGCGCTGACGCAGGCAGTGGCACTGCTGACGGACCATGTGTGCCATCTTCCGGTTCTGCGGCAGATCAACGCGCTGCTCGGCGGCGTGTTCGGCCTTTTAAAAGGCGGAGCCGTCCTCTTTATGGCGCTGGCTGTCATACAAATATTTACTCCGGCCGTCAAAATTGAAAAATCCGATCCCCTGCTCCAGAAGTTGGGCGGATTTTCAGCGTTTCAATACGCATACACTCATAATCCGGTGTATAAACTGTTTCAGGAGGATCTTTTGAATGGGATTGGCGTCAACAATGAAAGACAAAAACAAGAACTTTAATGTGCCGAATGCGCTCACGCTGCTGCGCATCCTCCTGATTGTTCCCTTTGTCGTTTATTACACGAACGACCATGTGATCCGGGCGGTGCTGGTACTGGTGGTTTCCGGCCTGACCGATATGTTCGACGGCATGATCGCGCGGCGGTTCAATCAGTTTACCGAGCTCGGCCAGATGCTTGACCCGCTTGCCGACAAACTGACGCAGGGCGCGGTCGCGGTCTGCTTTGCGGTTAAACAGCCGATCCTGATCCCGTTCCTCGCCGTTCTGATTCTGAAGGAACTGGTGATGGTGGTCGGCGGAATTTTCCTTCTGCTCTTTAAAAAGAAAAAGCCGGGCGGCTCTCAGTGGTACGGGAAAATCGCGACCGTTTTGTTTTATATTTCCTTCGGCACCATCGTGGCCCTGAAGGGCATCTGGCAGATTGAAAGCACCACGGTTTCCATGGCTCTGCTTTCCGTTACGGCGGCGGTCATGATCTACGCCTTTGTGCGCTATGCTAAAATTTACCTCAAGATCATTCACTCCGATGATCCGCAGTATCGGATGGACATCGACGAGGTCATTGACAAAAAACGCGTGAAATAGTGTTTTTAAAACGGACGATTTATGATATGATAGTAGGAAAAGAAAAGAAGTGATCTGTTGTGATAATGTGTTCCAAATGCCATAAAAGGCCGGCCGTTGTGTTTCTTTCTCCGTCGGCCGACGGAAAAGAAAGCCGCGGACTCTGCCTGATATGCGCGAAGGAACTTGGGATAAAGCCCGTGAACGACCTGCTTGACAAAATGGGCATCACGGACGACCAGATGGAAGCCATGGAGTCGGAACTGAACGAAATGATGAGTGAAAGCGCGGAGGAAAACGACGGCGACGGCGACAACGGCGGGGGTGACAACGAATTGAACGGGTTCGTACCGGGGGGCGCGGCGACGCTGCCTTTTATTCAGAACATTTTTCCGGGAAGCTCCAATAATCCGGAGCAGGTTCAGAACGGATCGTCTTCCAAGAAAAACGCCAAGGAAAAGCATAAAACCAAACGGAAGCATCTTGATACCTACTGCACGAACCTGACGGCCCGTGCGAAGGAAGGGGAAATCGACGCCATTGTCGGCAGGGAAAAGGAAATCGCACGTGTGATTCAGATTCTCAGCCGCAGAACAAAAAACAACCCCTGCCTGATCGGGGAACCGGGCGTCGGAAAAACCGCCGTCGCGGAGGGCCTTGCCTTGCGCATTGCCAGCGGGGACGTTCCGTTTGCCCTTCGAAAGAAAGAAATCCATCTGCTTGACCTGACGGCACTGGTCGCCGGAACGCAGTTCCGCGGGCAGTTCGAAAGCCGGATCAAGGGACTTCTTGACGAGGTGAAAACCGAAGGAAATATTATCCTGTTTATCGACGAGGTGCACAATCTGGTGGGAACCGGCGACGCTGAGGGTTCCATGAACGCGGCGAATATTTTGAAGCCGGCGCTTTCCCGCGGTGAAATTCAGGTCATCGGGGCCACCACCTTCTCCGAGTACCGGAAATATATCGAAAAAGATGCGGCGCTGGAACGGCGTTTTCAGCCCGTTACCATAGCGGAGCCTTCGATCACCGAGACGGTGGAGGTTCTCAACGGAATCAAATCCTATTACGAGGCCTACCATAGGGTGAGCGTACCGGAGCCGATCGTGCAGAAAATAGCGACACTTTCGGAGCGGTATATCAACGACCGCTTCCTGCCCGACAAGGCGATCGACCTGTTGGATGAGTCCTGCTCCTGTGCGGCGCTCCGAAATACCTCCATGGCGGAATACGATACGGCGAAAGATTCGCTGGAGAAGCTCCGCGGCGAGGAGGAGGAGATGACGGCGGACGGGGCCGAGCCCGATTACGAGCGGCTCGCTGAGATCCGCACGGACATTTCCAAGCTGGAGGAAAAAGAGAAAAACCTTGCGTCGGCGGCCCTCGGCTCTCAGGTCGAAGAACGCGACGTTGCACGTGTAATTGAGCTTTGGACGGGAATTCCAGCGAGCCGGATCCAGGAAAATGAACTTAGGAAGCTGGCCGGGCTGGAGGATATTCTGAACCATAAGGTGATCGGGCAGCAGGAGGCCGTTGCCGCCGTGGCTGCGGCAATCCGCCGCAGCAGGGTGCAGATCAGTCCTCGGCGCAGGCCTGCGTCCTTTATCTTCGTAGGACCCACAGGAGTCGGCAAAACCGAACTGGTGAAGGTGCTTTCCCGCGAGCTGTTCGATACGCCGGAAACCTTGATCCGGCTCGATATGTCGGAATTTATGGAGAAGCATTCCGTTTCCCGCATTATCGGTTCCCCTCCGGGCTATGTCGGGTATGACGAGGCCGGGCAGGTGACGGAAAAGGTCCGCCGCAGGCCCTATTCCGTGCTGCTCTTTGATGAAATCGAGAAGGCGCATCCGGACGTGATGAACATCCTTCTGCAGATTCTCGACGAAGGCAGGATCACGGACGCGCACGGCCGCAACGTGAACTTTGAGAACACCGTGATCGTCATGACCTCCAATGCCGGCAGCGAGCGCAAGGAAGGCGCTCTCGGCTTCGCAAGGAGTGAGGTGGACGTAACCAAGGAAAAGGCTCTGAAGGCCCTCTCCGACTTCCTGAGGCCTGAATTCCTCAGCCGCGTAGACGAGGTGATTGTGTTCCGTCCGTTGAACGAAGAGGACTACGAAAAAATCGCCCATCTGATGCTGGATGAATATGTGGAGACGCTGAAGGAGCGCAAAATCATTTTCCGCTATGACGAGAGTTCCACGCGCTGGCTTGCCGAACATGCTGTGGGCGGAAAGAGCGGAGCGCGCGATTTGCGGAACCTGATCCGCCGGCAGGTGGAGGATCGGATTGCATCCCTTATTGTGGAGCATTCGGACGATTCGGTTTCCGGAATTTCGGTTTCTGCGGATGAGCAGAACGGAATTATGCTGAATATTCTGCAATAAAGGCGTTTTAAAAAAACAGGTTGGGTTTTCTGCTATAATTGGACAGAAAACATTGACAACTGCCACTGGACTGTGCTATACTAAAAGCCGTCGCTGAAACGCGAGTGTAGTTCAGTGGCAGAACTCCAGCCTTCCAAGCTGGTCGCGTGGGTTCGATTCCCATCACTCGCTCCAATATTTGCGCCAATAGCTCAGCAGGATAGAGCAACTGCCTTCTAAGCAGTAGGCCAGGGGTTCGAGTCCCTTTTGGCGCGCCAACAGTATATGGTGGATGTAGCTTAGCTGGTTAAAGCGCCAGTTTGTGGCACTGGAGACCGTGGGTTCGAATCCCATCTTCCACCCCATTTTCTTTTTACTGTTGAGCGCGGGCAAATGCCGTGCTTTTCATTGGGCTGTAGCCAAGGGGTAAGGCAACGGACTTTGACTCCGTCATTTCGTAGGTTCAAATCCTGCCAGCCCAGCCAAAAACTGCCCTTGGGTGGCTTGCGCTGGGGGCAGATATTTGATTTTTACAGCTTGTCTGTTTAAATAGATTCATCCGAATCATTAGCTCAGTCGGTAGAGCACTTGACTTTTAATCAAGGTGTCCGGGGTTCGAATCCCCGATGGTTCACCAAAGAAAATCCCTAAAAAACCGCATTGGATAGCCAAAAATCGGCTGCTTGATGCGGCTTTTCTTTTGCCTTTAAAACCGTTGAAAAATGTTAGTAATCGGGGCGGTTACTACGGTGTTACTACGGATTTATGGAATTTTTCTATGGATTTCTGGAGCTTTTCCGCGAAACGGATGTCGTTCAGCTTCGCTTTTTGAGTCCGGACTTGACTTCATGGGAAGTGGCTATATCCGTCCTTTACGGCATATTACGCGGAGTTTGTAGCTACTTGAACATTGAACAAAGTGATATCTCCGGCTGCCTGCAGTACTTTTATAATACGGTAACAAATCGTCCGAATTTTTCATTAGTATTATATGACAAAACTCCAGGCGAAGCAGGACATGTTCGTCGCCTAAATGATTCGAAAACATTGGAAGGTGTTTTTAAAGAGAGTTTGAAGTTGATGGAACAGTGTGACTGTGGAGGTGAGAGTAAGGATACATCATGCTACACTTGCCTTCGCAGCTATTACAACCAAAAATATCATGATGTTTTAAAAAGAAGTTACGTTATTGACTTTATTAGTGAATTATTTCAATGACCTTATAAGAAATCGGGAGAATAATATAATAGAAGTAAAGCAAGCATGGCTATCAGTCTAAGTTTTAAGTACTCGGTTAATTCAGTCATACAGACTTTACCCGATGGAGGTAAACATGTTTGAGATAGATCGGCAAGCAAATGAGGCCAGAATGTTGCAAAAGAAAACATTCTCTGAACTAAATTTTCGGGAACGTTCCAACTTGCAAGAGTGGATCGATAAGAATCCAA
>JAEWRF010000030.1 GCA_023460155.1 Bacillota bacterium
TATGTACGGTTTTAAGACTGTCCTCAGCTGCGTGCTGCCGTTTATCTTCGTGCTGGGAGAGATGAGCATTTCGGCCATACAGTCGATCAGAGCATCCACCCCGGAAAGGTTCTCGGGAAAGTTTTCAGCAAAGTAATCATAATCGATCTGCTTTTTTAGCTTTACCCGGATCTCGTCCGTCAGCTTTTCGATTCTCTTGTCGGTTCTCTTTATCTTATCTGACTGACTGACTGACTTATTAACTGTAGTATTAGTCTGTAGTATTCTGTTAGACATTTTTGTCGTGGGGGGGTAGACATTTTTGTCGTGGGGTATAGACAATATTGTCGTAGGGGTATAGACAATATTGTCGTAGGGGAGGGTAGACATTTTTGTCGTGGGGGTGCATGAGCATTTTTGTCCGGAGCATCATAGTGTCGTGACTTCTGTCCTGGCAAAACCAAGCCTATCAATCTGCGCGAAAACTTATCCTCACATTCTTCTTCTGAGTAGATATATCCTTTTTCTGTTAGTATGGAAATCCATCGAGATATACTCCTTAGAGATACGCCATAGAGGTTGGCAAAGTATTTATTGCTTGCCCAACAAAAGCCTTTATCGTTACACAATGCTGTGATTTCTCCATAAAGCAATTTTGCGTTTGCCGAAAGGTTCTTATCGTATCTCACATTTGCCGGTATGATAGCGTAATAGCTGGGCTTTTCTTCCTTCGGCATATTTACTCCGTTCTCCCACATGTAATCGGCTCCTCCAACAGACAGGTAATTGCACAAGTCAACAGATCTATTGATCGTGAAATATGCACGAAAATGATGTACCGATCAAAATCATAGGATTGTGTATATTACAAACCATTTCAGGCTTGTCCTATTTTTGAGGTTTAAACGTCCTGCTCTTGATTATGTATAATAATATTCATTGACGCTTGCGCTGCCTGTTCAAGGATGCGTCGATTTTCTTCCTCCGAATGATTGACATAAGCCGCATTAGAAATTAAAATGTGAGTGTTCCC
Organism: Bacillota bacterium; assembly: GCA_023460155.1. Classification (GTDB taxonomy): domain Bacteria; phylum Bacillota; class Clostridia; order Oscillospirales; family Acutalibacteraceae; genus Caproicibacter. The sequence goes on from JAEWRF010000030.1 coordinate 1,013, forward strand.
AATGTGATAATCTTTAACAATGTTGTCCTCAATTGGAATCTTCGCAAGCATTCCCTCACCCCACTTTATGTGTATTCCTAGCGCGGATTGTCCTATGCGCTACTTTTACGCACTTCGCTGGCTTATATCAATACCGGCAACATAGTCAACTGTTACCCCGAAAATCTCAGCGATTTTACGTGCTTCGCTTAAGGTGAATTCCCGCTTTTCGTTGAGCTTTAGGCCAAAAGAAGTTTTAGATATGCCAAGTTCAGCGGCCATATCAGCATTTGTTTTCATATGGCGAGCCATTTCCGCTTTAATGTTTGCAAGCACATTATCATCTCCACTCCGCTATCTTTTGATAGTATTATACTCACTAAAGATAGTTTTGTCAACAGTATATTGCATTTTTAGATAACTTATGTTAGCATTGTATAAACTAAAACGTGAGGCATAAAAGATGAATGATTTTAAAACTATATTAGCCCGCTTATTAGAAGAAAAGGATCTAACACAGGCTGATCTTTGTAGGAAAACCGGAATTCCTACATCCTTAATGTCTAACTATATTAAGGGATCAAAAAGCCCAGCTTTATCAAATGCAATATTGATCGCCGAAGCACTTGGCGTATCACTTGATATACTTTCTGGTAAATTTGAATATCCATATAAAAATTCCCCCGCTCCAGTTAATACCGGTGGGGGGGAACTACGTCCTGATGAAAAAGAGCTCTTGCAGAATTATAACCAATTGAACGAAGACGGACAGATCGCCGCGCGTTCCGCGGTTAGAGGACTTACTTATGCACCGGATTATAAAAAATCTTCTGAAAGTAAATTTCTTGAAGAAAATGTATAAATAGGATTCTACTTAGGATTTTTACAAGGGTAAATAAACTGTTTCCATGCAGTTATAATATTTTTGTGAAAGCGAGCGTGAACGATGGACAATATAAACATGGAGCATGTGCGAACACTATGTACTGATGAAACGCTTTTTATGACACAGCATTCGCACGATCGTTGCCGAGAACGTGGCATAAGTTACCATGACATCGTTTTTGCTGTGATGAACGGAAAAATCATCGAACAGTATCCGGATGATACACCATATCCAAGTTGTCTTGTTCTCGGGGCCTCAACCAACAAGAAGCCGCTGCACCTTGTATGCAGCATTGGAAGCGGCAAGCTGTGGATCATTACTGCCTACTGGCCGGATAAAACCAAGTGGAACGATGATTTCACCGTTCGAAAGGAGAATTGAGCTATGACCTGCGGAATTTGCAAGGGTGACATGAAAGAGGATTTTACCACCAGCGTTACAACGCTTGAAAACTGCGTTATCATCGTGAAACATGTCCCCTGCTTCAAATGTTCTCAGTGCGGAGAAGTCGCGTACAATGGGAAAACGATGCAACGCCTTGAAGAGATTATTGATTCGCTACGAGAAGCTGTTACCGAGGTTGCCATCGTAAACTACCCTGGGAAAGTAGCATAAAAAGCAGCATCCCTCCTGCTTACGATAAGGAGGGATGTACACCGGCTATGAAAAGTCGAAATAAAAAGGATCATATGCCAATACTTTTCCCCGCTCCAAACCGGTGCGGGGAATTTTAGCAGGAAGTGAAAACATTGCCCTACTGTCTGTACTTGCGTAAATCCCGCGCCGATCTGGAGGCGGAGGCCCGGGGGGAAGGGGAAACCCTCGCCCGGCACGAAAAGGCTCTGTTGGAGCTCGGAAAGCGGCTAAAGCTGGATATTACTCAAATATACCGCGAGATCGTCTCCGGAGAAACGATCGCCGCCCGACCGGTAATGCAGCAACTCCTGGGCGAAGTGGAACAGGGCGCGTGGGACGGCGTGCTTGTTATGGAGGTAGAACGTCTCGCCCGCGGCGATACCATCGACCAGGGCCTTGTTGCGCAGACATTCAAATTTTCCGGAACGAAAATCATTACGCCCATGAAAACATACGATCCGAACAATGAGTATGACGAAGAATATTTTGAATTCGGGTTGTTCATGAGCCGCCGGGAATACAAGACGATTAACCGCCGACTGCAGCGTGGGAGAGTCGCCTCGGTGCAGGAGGGTAAATATGTCGGGAATAAGGCCCCCTATGGCTACATCCGCAAAAAGTTGGAACACGACAAAGGATTCACGCTCGTACCCGACCCGGAGAATGCTCCCGTCGTTAAAATGATTTTTGATCTGTACGCAAATGGCGAAGCGCTTCCAGACGGATCTGTCGCACAGACGGGAGTCTCTCGGATCGTCCGTCGCCTAAATGATCTTAAAATACCATCCATGTATGGTCGCGGGTGGGTCAATACAACGATTCAAGGGATCTTGCGGAATCCAGTTTATATCGGAAAAGTTCGATGGAATGCACGGCCACAAAAGAAGAAAATGGTAGACGGGCTTATCACAAAAGAGCGGCCTCGTGCTAAGCCCGAGGATTGGGTCCTGTCGGATGGTCTCCATCCTCCGCTGATCGAAGTAGAGACATGGGATATCGTGCAGCAGAAGCTAGCTGAAAAGCCGCCGCATCCCGCGCCAAAGGAATACACTATCACAAATCCATTGGCCGGATTAGTAATCTGCGGCAAATGCGGACGTCGAATGATACGCAGGCCCTATTCCGGGAAGCGTTCCCCTTCCCTCATTTGCCCTGTGACATCGTGCGATAATATCAGCTCATCTTTTGACGTTGTCGAAAAGCAAGTCCTTCAAGCCCTGCGAGAGTGGCTTGACCGATACCGACTCTCCTACGAACATGAAACGGGGAAAAAGGACACAGGTGATCAGGCGGAAGTGAATAAAAAGGCTCTTCGGGCCGCACAAGGCGAGTTGCTGAAGCTTGAAAAACAGCGCGACAACGTTTATGATCTTCTTGAGCAGGGAGTTTACACCACCGACGTCTTTCTGGATCGTTCCAAACTGATCAACGAAAAAATCGAGGAAACCAAAAAGCAAATCAAAAAAATAAAGAGCGACCTGGACTTGGAGTCCAAAATCGCTCAAAGCCAGAAGACGATCATTCCAACGGCTGAAAAAGTGCTTGCTCAGTATGGAAAGGCAAAAACACCGTCCGAAAAGAACGATCTGCTCAAATCTGTCATTGAAAAAGTTGTATACACGAAAACCGTAAACGGTCGTTGGCACGGGAAACCGGATGATTTTGAATTAATATTATATCCGAAGCTACCGAGTGAGGTGGATTGTCATTGACAATAGTGTGGAGCCTAAGAACTCGGCCATTTTGAAATGATCGGTGCCATCGTCCATCAGCTCACGAAGAACCTGACGGAAGACGAAATCATGAAGGGCGGCTTTGCCGACTACTTCGTAGACCATACCCTCGGAATTTATCCGCAGGCCGCTTCCGGCATGCCCTTTACGGCCGCTTATCTTGCCGTGAAAGGCGACACAATCGCCGATCTGACCGAGGACATGGCGGCCGAGCAGAAAGCCCGCGCGGTATACGACAATATTCTGCGCTTCGCCGACGACCCCGACGTACGCGACCCGATCAAATTCCTCCGCCAGCGTGAAATCGTCCATTTTCAGCGCTTTGGTGAATCCCTGCGGGTTGTACAGGATCACCTTGACTCCAGAAACTTCTACGCATTCAACCCATCCTTTGATACCCCGGAACGCAAGGCGGCAAGATAGGCTTCTCCCTATCGTCCGCATCAAAAAAGCAGCCCGCAATCCGAGTACGGATTCGCAAGCTGCTTTTTTTAATTGATGGTGCAGGCCAACAGATTATCGGGTCTCGTCCTCCACAAACAACGGCACAAACCGGAAGACGTGCGGTCTACCAGACCGCGGTCCGTAAGGAAACCAAACCAAAGCACGGGCAGCCAAATCGCTATTGGGGTTGTCTAATTTATCTCATCAACCGGTCTTCTTTGGGATGATTCACAGAAAACCGGCTTCTTACGGTTTTCGTGTTCCGCTCAATTGAAAAATCCCGGAATCGGTTGCGACTTTGGCTTTGATGGTATTGCCGTCAATCATACCTTTTGCGGAATATCTGATATTAAAAAAACCTGCGTTGAGGATTCCTGAAAACTCAAACGAATTTCCGTCTGCTTTTCCGTTCCTAAAATAATTTGTATTTCCCATCGCGCGAATAGATCCTCGTAAGGCTCCGTTCTCATCTGTAAGCATTAGAAATCCTCTTTGAGGTCCGATTGGAGTATTTAACGTGATATCGAAAGTACCATTCATTGTTTCAACCGCTTTTCTTTATCAGGATACTTTCAATATATGCCGGTGCATGAGGAGCAATCACAAACGCGCTGATGGACGCACAGCATAATCAGGATGAGCGTGCTTTCTCAAAAAGTCGGCGTTTTCCGGTGGGCATAAGAAAAAGGACAGCCGCATAAATCGGATGTCCTTCTATGATCACCATCGTTATGTTTGGAATCATTCGAATGTCACTGTTACTCTTTTTCTTTTGTGGCTTCAATAGATTTCAAGCAAACGTGCGGCACTTTGTAAGCCTTGAGTGTCGAAATTACGCGAAAATCGGAATTTAGCGGATACTCTTTCGTTAAAATATCATCCCCGGAAACTGATATCAGGCCGGTATTTGAACGATACTCAACTCTTGTGACATGCGTGTAATCATGAAAATGGTTGCCAGAATAAATGAATTTTAGACTATAAATAGCTCTCGCCTTCCTTTACTGTATTATATTATACTCTTAAAAAAGCAATTTAACAAGGAAGGGAATGCAGAGAGTCCATAAGGGCTTCGATATAGACTGTGAAAAGATCTTCAATCAGTCCAAGTAATCTTGCCCTTTCGATTTATCTCCAACAAAGCTGTCGCTCAGATTACAATCCGCATTACCGCACGACGAGTCGCCGCAGGCTCTTATCGCGGGGCCATGAGGAAAGTATTGAATGCGTATTGAAACATATTTATTTAAGAAGTTGCAATGTTTGCCTAATGTCTTATCATTAACCATATTGATCTAATCCCCTTTTTATTATTATAGCACATAATTAGATGAAACTCAGCGATAAGCATTAATTTTTATCCAATTAGTAAAATTTTAATAGTTTTAAACAGTTTCAACCAAGTTATCAACATGTTGTGATTGACAAATTCCGATCAACAATATTTTGAATGCTAACTGTGGCGTCCATTTTTATGCCCAACATAGCGTGGCACCTGCCGAATTACAGATGCCACGCCGACATAGAGGGATTATTATCCTATGTCGCGGCGCACCCCGGAACGCAAAGCGGCAAGATAGGCTTCTCCCTATCGTCCGCATCAAAAAAGCAACCCGCAATCCGAAAAACGGATTTGCAAGCTGCTTTTTATTTGGTCATCGCAGGTCTGAAAGGATGCATTATAAACAAAATATTAGGATGGACTTTACACTTTAATATCAAGAGAATCAAACATATGGTACATCCATTTCGGAGGATCTGTAATATTGGTGGTAAGCGCAACGCAATGCGGGGTATATTTCGGGTCAAGCCCGTATTCCTTACCGAAAATATTGAGAATCCAATCGTCCATTTGCTCCGGAGTATCGTCCGGTTTCGGGTATCCGATAATTGGGCTTCCGTATGCCGAATCGATAATATCCGAAATCTGATCCGTTATTTTGTCAAGGCTGCCTTCATACTTGTTCAAAGCATCCATCATCTGCCCGCTTGTCATGTCGGCGAAGCCCTTCAGATCCAAATTCTCCCGCGGAGCATCGGAAAACATATTGCTCAAAAGCTGAAGCACATAACTGGTATCGCTTTGTAAAGTTGCTCCCTTATATCCGGAATGGGCTAAATCAAGAAGATATTCCGGGTGATCTACGAAGGAAGTATCCAGCACGGGATTTTTATTTACGAGCCACTTTCGTATCACGCTTGCGTATTGTGAATTTGCCTCCCGGGCATCCGCCGAAAGAGTTGGATCCTGCGAAAGCTCTTCCCGATTCTGTAAGGCAAGCACGGCAGTCTTTGCCGTTTCCGCCTCGTTTTCGTCAACACTCAACCCAAAGAAAGCCCTTGCAAGTTCGGCTGGAACATAATTCGCGGGTCTTCTTCCATTGTACGGTGCCGGCTGATCGACTTGCTTCGGCACCTGGGCCTTGGTTGGTCCTACTGAGCTTTTGACGGTAGGAATTCGGCTCCATATCTCTTCCCGCTCATCACCGGTCATGGAATTCCAGTTTTGACCCGGTTGTAAATAGGCAGACAGAATACTGCTGAGATTACACGAAATCGTCATAAACACCGGCGCCCCATTCCATTTGTGAGAATAGTGTCTGGGTAATCTTCCTCGATGTTACCTTTTCATGATTTGCAGTTGATTGCCCGCTATAAAGGCTTTTTGTTAAAATCAGCTTACAATTTCCGTATCGGGATTTTCAGTTCAATATTTAAAGAATTCACAGAATGTTCACAGTTCTTTTTTCGAACCGATCCTCATTCGTTTTCCACAAACAGCGGCACAAAGCGGAAGGTGGTGCAGTCTACCAGACCGCGGTCCGTAAGGCGCAGCTCCGGCAGACAGGCCAGTGGGATCAGCGCCATGGTCATGAACGGCGACACCATGCTGCAGCCGATCTGCTGCCACGCTTCGCCCAGCTTTTCCACAATGTCGCTCATCTCCTCGAGCGGCTTGTCGTTCATCAGCCCGGCAATCGGAAGCGGAACCGTGCCCAGCACCTTTCCGTTCTGCACGGCCGTCATGCCGCCCCCGCACTGAATCAGGGTGTTTGCTGCAATCGCCATATCTTCGTCGTTGGTTCCAATCACAAGCAGATTGTGCGCGTCATGGGCAACCGTGGAGGCCATTGCGCCGCACTTGATTCCGAAGCCCTTCACAAATCCGAAGCCGACCTTTCCGGTCTCATGGTGACGTTCGAATACTGCTGTTTTCAGGACATCCTGCTGCGGATCGGACTGGACGAGCCCGCCGGAAACAGCGAGTTTGACATGACGCTCAAACGAACCGACCCGTGCCGGAATGACCTCGATTACGCGCGCGGTCACCTCTTCCCCGTCCGCGGGGATCCGGAACGACTCCGGCGTGATGGCATCCCGCACGTGCATGGAATGCATGGCCCAATCCGGGTAATGATAGGGTTCAAAAGTTCGCGTCATCGCGCCGTTCTCCGCCACCGTCTCGCCGTCGATCAGGACCCGGGTAATATCGATTTTTGCGAGGTCGCCGATAAAGACGATATCCGCGCATTTTCCCGGCGTGAGGGAACCGAGATCCTGGTCCATCCGGAAGCACTGCGCGCAGTTAATCGTCACCATCTGGATGGCGGTAACGGCGTCGATTCCCTCTTCCACGGCGCGCCGGACAATATGGTCGAGGTGTCCGTTCGTTCTCAGGGTATAGGGATGCGTGTCGTCGGAAATCAGGACGGCAAAACGGGTGTCGACTTTATGCTCGGTAACGCTCTTTGCCACTTCGTGCAGGTCGTGCCATGCGGAGCCTTCCCGGAACATGGAATACATGCCCAGACGCATTTTTTCGAGTGCGTCCTCCATGCGCGTGGACTCGTGGCAGCAGCGCACGCCGGAAGCGATATAGGCGTTCAGGCCCTTCCCCGTCTCCGGCATGGAGTAATGGCCGGTTACGACCTTATCCGCCTTGAGCGTTTCCCCAATTTCATTGTGCGTATGTTCGTCCGAGAACAGCACGCCGGGGAAGTTCATCATCTCGCCCAGCCCGACCACACTGTCCCATTTCATTGTCTCCGCGATTTCCTCCGGACCGATAGAGGAGCCGGTGTCTTCGAAACCGGGGACCGCAGGAACACAGGAAGGCGTCGTGACCATTGTTTTCAGAGGAGTGCGCTTCGAGTCCTCAATCATGCATTTGACGCCTTCCAAGCCCAGAACGTTGCAGATTTCGTGGGGATCCATGTAAATGCCGACGGTTCCGTGCGGCACGACCGCGCGGGCGTATTCACCCACGCCCATCATGGAAGATTCCACGTGAATGTGCCCGTCCATAAAGCCCGGAGCAAGGTAGCATCCGCCCGCGTCGATGACCTTGGTGCCTTCGCCGATGCAGTGTTTGGCATCTCCGACCAGAGCAATTCTTCCGCACGCGATAGCGACGTCCGTGCCCGGAAGAATTTCGCCGGTGCACACGTTGATCAGCTTTGCGTTTGTGATAACGGTTTCGGCCGGCTGCGTTCCCTGAGCAACCGCGGCCAGGGTCCGGCTGCATTCCCACAGCGGCATTTTGCAGAACTTATTGACCACAATGATACCTCCCGTAGATTTGTATTTCGATATCCGGCGGAGAAAAATCCCCGCCGGTTTTTACCTTTCCACCGCCGGCTGAACGTCCGGCGGAATCGGACATACATATTCGGCGTCTCCGGTCTTTTCCCGCAGTTCGTTCTTCGCCTCTTCCAACGCCCCGGGTGACTGCATCAGCTCGATCGCCGTCATGGCGAGCACCTTGCCCGCCAGAAGCATTCCCTTATGGAAATGGCCGGACTTGCCCTGTGCCACCATCTGCCACGAATGCTCCGCGGTTCCGATGGCCTCGGTCGCGCCGAGCAGTTGCGCGGTCGGAATCACATAGCTGATGTCGCCCATGTCGGCTGAAAACGTGGCGTAGCTCCCTTCGTGGGAAACATAGGGCGGAATGCGGTCGGCATACGCCTGATTCCGCACGGAGCGGACAAATCCGGCGGGCAGGTCGTGCAGGCTCTGGTCCACGTCCCGCTCCGTCATGGTTTCGCGGAATTTACGTCCCTCTTCCTGTTCTTCCTCAGTGAGCGAAGGAACTCCGAAAAGCTCCAGATTCTTTTGAATCATCCGATTCAGCGTATTGCTCACCACAAAATCAGAAATGGCGTTGTCAAAAACCATCTCGCACTCGGTTTCCGTCATCAGAGCCGCGCCCTGAGCTATTTTTTTAAGGCGCTCAAAGATTTCCTGCGCCTGTGCAATTTTCGGCGCGCGGATTCCGTAGTACACGGCGGCGTGAGCCGGAACGATATTGGGGGATTTCCCGCCCGGATCCGTGATGGCGTAATGAATTCTCGCGTCAGAGATGACGTGCTCCCGCAGATAATTCGCTCCCACGTCCATCAGTTCCACCGCGTCGAGGGCGCTGCGGCCGAGCTCCGGAGAACCGCCCGCGTGCGAACTGATGCCGCGAAACTTAAAATATGCCTGAATCATGGCGAGCGTTCCCCGGTTGAGGGGCATGTTGACCACGCCGGGATGCCAGGTCAGCGCGGCGTCGATTCCGTCGAACGCACCTTCCCGCATCATAAATACCTTTCCGGCCCCGGTTTCCTCCGCCGGGCAGCCGTAATAACAGATCGTCCCTTCCCCTGGGTGCTTTTCCAGCCAGTCCTTTACGGCAACCGCGGCGGCGAGGGCGCCGACCCCAAGGCCGTTGTGTCCGCAGCCGTGGCCGTTGCCGTCTTCCTGAAGGGGCTGCCGTTCGGTACATCCCGCCTTCTGGCTCATATTGCGGAGCGCGTCGAATTCACCGAGCAGAGCGATTTTCGGGCTGCCGCTCCCGTATTCCCCAACGAAGGCGGTTTTGATGCCCGCAACATTCTCCGTGACCCGGAAGCCCTCGCGCTCCAGAATTTCCGTCAGCACGCGGGCCGACCGGAATTCCTCGTACTTTGTTTCGGCAAGCCCCCAGATCGCGTCACTTGCACCGGTCAGCATTTCCCGCCTCTTCTCGACAGAATCGGAAATTTCAATTTTATCAGTCAATCCTATTCGCCCCTTTGCTTTTGATAACAGGCCTGCTCGCGTCAAGGCGTGCAGGCCTGTTATCTCATTCCATTCGAGCCGTGTTTTTACTTGGAAACCGCAACGTTCTTCTGGAAGGTTTCCACCCAGTCCGCCTTATTCGAATTGACGTAGGACCAGTCAAAGGTCTTGAGGGCATCCGCCTGGCTCTGCCCGAAAACGAGGTATTTCTTCTGTGCATCAGGCATAGTGGCGTTCTTGCTCGTCGGAGCTTCGTTCATTGTGCCGGCAATCTGGCTCTGAACTTTGTCGCTGAGCATATAGTTAACGAACAGCTGAGCCAGCTTTTCGTTTTTGCCGTTCTTAACCACGTTAACGGTTGCAGCGGCGGAGAAATCTCCCTCTTTCGGATCCACCCACTTGATGTTCAGGCCCGACTTTGTAAGGGCAGGCATATTCATGTCCATGAACAGAGCGGCATCGATGTCGCCGGTGGAGAATGCTTTTGTGACGTCGGCACTGGTTGTGTACCACAGATTGACGTTGCCCTTCTTGCTCTCAAGAAACTTAAAGGCGGCATCTGTATTCTTCTCGTCGCCGGAAAGATCCTTAGCAAGCGTCATCAGCAGGTAAGGACCAGCGGTGGAAGTCATGTCGGGAAGCGCAACCTTGCCTTTTAAGGCATCGCTGAAAAGATCCTGATAGGAAGTCGGCGCGGTTTTCACTTTGTCCGCGTTGTACATGATGCCGTAGCGGACCACCGAATAGGCCGGGCCGTAGCCGTCCTTATTGCCTGCAAAGGTGTAGAGGTTCGGAAGGTTCGTCACCACATTCGTGTCGATCTTATCAAACAGGCCCTTGCGGTTTCCCTGATCGGCAAAGCTGTCGGTCAGCAGCGCAACGTCGATCTTGGGGTTATTCTTCTGCGCCGTCAGCTTGTTCAAACGCTCGGAGTTGCCGCTCGTTTCATCGGTGACAACGGTGCATCCGTACTGGCTTTCAAAATCCTTGGAGATTTTTTTCAGGCTTGCTGCAGAAAAGCCCCACGTGGCGACAACCAACTGAGCGCCCTTATAGGAGGCATTCCCGGACGTACTGCCCGCAGAGGATGCGGCGGGGGCAGCGGAGGCAGCCGCGGAGGACGAGCTCCCTGCATTGGAACTGCTGCAGCCGGCAAAAGCCGACAGGACCATGGCGGCAGCCAAGGTGCATGCCGACATCTTCTTTGCAAATTTCATCAAACTCAACACTCGCTTTTCACAAAAATTATTTATGAAATCGCGGCCAGGCCGCGCTTCACATTCAACCGTTTTCCAAAAAAATCCGAAGCCCGTCCGGCTCCAGCGACACACTGACAGGTTGCCCGACTTTCAGTTGGACATCCCTGTGAAGGTTGATAAACAGCGGAGACTCAAACACTCCGCTCACCTCCAGCCGGGTTGTCGTGCCCTTATAGATCAGGGATGTTATAGTGCCCGTATAAACGTTCGCCCCTTCGGCCTCTCCCTCATGCACCGAGATATTTTCCGGACGAATGGTCAGAACCGCCTTTGCTCCTTCCGGGAAGGAACTCCCCTCCGGACACGGAACCCGAATCTGCTTTCCCGCGGACTCAACGACAGCCTCAGCCTGCGTTTTGGCGGTCAGCGTGCCGTGAATGAAGTTGGAAAAGCCCATAAAATCCGCAACGAACAGGTCCTTTGGGAAACCGAACACCTCTTTCGGGTCTCCGATCTGATGGATCTTCCCCGCTTCCATGACCACGATTTCATCGGCGAGTGAAATTGCTTCCTCCTGGTCGTGCGTAACAATAATCGTGGTGATTTTAAGCTCCCGCTGAATCCTCTTGATCTCCTCCTGCATTTCAACCCGCAGCTTAGCGTCGAGGTTGGAAAGCGGTTCGTCGAGCAAAAGAAGCGAGGGCTGCGTCACGAGCGCCCGCGCCAGCGCAACACGCTGCTGCTGGCCGCCCGAAAGCTCCCGCGGATACCGTTTTTCCATTCCCTGAAGCTTTACGAGTGCGATCATATCCGTCACTTTTCGGCGGATTTCCGCCTTCGGCAGCTTGCGCGTCTTCAGGCCGAATGCGATATTGTCAAACGCCGTCATATGCGGGAACAGCGCGTAATTCTGAAAAAACACGCCGATGTTGCGTTTATAGGGCGGAATTTTGCCGATATCGTGCCCGTCGATCCGGATCGAGCCGCCGGTCGGACTGGTAAAACCCGCAATCATGCGCAAAGTTGTCGTCTTTCCGCAGCCGCTGCCGCCCAGAAGGGCGATCATTTTCCCGTCCTGAACCGAAAACGATATCTCGTTTACCGCAGTAAAATCGCCGAATTTTTTAGTCAGATTGGAGATGATCAGTTCCGCCATAGTACGACCCTTTCTTTTTCTGCATTGATAACGAAAGCACCCGGTTACCGGTCTTTAAACATGATTTTCAGCCCGACGAATTTTTCAGCCGTAAGCGTGATCGCAAGCGACAAAAGAATCAGAATCGTTGAAATAGCCGCAAGCGTCGGGTCAAACGAAAACTCCATGTAGTTCATGATGCGGACCGGCAGAGTGACAAAGGTCGGGGAGCTAAGAAGATTGCTCAGCACCGCCTCGTCGAAGGAGAACAGGAACGCGAGAATCGCGCCTGAGATGACACCCGGCTGAATGATCGGCAGGGTGACCCGGAAAAACGTATGCATCGGCGAAGCCCCGAGGCTTGCGGCCGCATCCTCCAGTTCCCAGTCGTAGCCGGAAAGCGTCGCGATGACGTTCCGCACGATATACGGGAAGATAATCACGGCATGTCCCACAAGGATCTGAACAAACGAAGAGATTCCGTTGACATTGCTGCCGATTTGCAGGAGCACGAAAGCAAACGTAATAGAAGGGACATACATCGGCGAGGAAAAAAGCGCCGAAAGGAAAGAGCGGCCTTTAAATTTGTATCGCCCAACGCTTAAAGCCGCCGTAATCCCCAGAAAAACATCGATCGCCGTGGCGGCAATCCCAACCAGAAGACTGTCGCCGAAGCCGCTCAAAAAATTCGTCTGCGAATTGAAAATGTTGTGATACCACTCCAGGGAAAAGCCCTTCGGCGGGAACATCACCAGAGCGGTCGGGCTGAATGAAGCCAGGATGATAACAACCAGAGGAAGCATCAGGAACACGAACACAAGACACGCAAAGATTTTCAGCGGCCAGTTCAGTTTGCGCTCATTCACGCTTTTCACCCCCAACCCGTTTGTTCAGCCCCGACGTCATGACATTGGAAACCACCAGGAACAGCAGAATGATGCCCATCAGGATATAGCTCAGCGCACAGGCAAAGCTCCAGTTAAACTCAACATTGATCTGCTGGTAGATCATGGTGCTCATCATGCGGAATTTGGAGCCGCCCAGCAGCTGCGGCGTAACATAGGAAGTCATGCTTAAAATAAAAACGATGATACAGCCGGAAATGGCGCCGGGAGAGCTGAGCGGAAGCGTGACCTTAAAAAATGTTGCAACAGGTCCGCATCCGAGGCTGCTCGCCGCCAATTCGACATTATCATCGATGGTGTTCAGAATACTGGTGACGGAAAAAATCATGTAGGGCAGAAGCAGATGAACAAGACCGATAATCACGGCCTTATTGGTGTTCATGATCACGAGCGGACTGTGAATCAAGCCGCACGCAAGCAAAAACTGGTTCAGCAAACCGTTGTTGCCCAAAACGACCATCCAGCCGTAGGAACGCACGACGGAACTGACAAGGAACGGGAAAATTACGACGATCATCAGCAGAGTTTTAAACTTCGACTGCGTTCTCGCCAGATAATAGGCCGTCGGATACCCCACAAGCAGCGTAATCAGCATGACCGCGAGAGAAATCCAGACCGTTGTCCACAAAATATCTAGATAAAACCCGTCGCTGAAAAATTTCTGATAATACTTCAGTCCGTCCGCCTGCAAAGAGGAAACCAGAATCAAAAGCAGGGGAAGGATAAAAAACAAGATCAGCGCCAGAACCGCCGGGAAAGCGGACAGCATTATTCTTTTCTTTCGACTCATCCACAACCGTCCCTTCAGCTAATAACAAAAAACACCTGCCGCTATTTCCCATAGAAACGAAATAACGACAAATGTTTTCTATCAGGAATCATGCTACAACGAAATACTAGAACTGTTTTTCAGACTATATTCAAAATTAACAAAAACGGAGCCTGCTTTTTGGAACTCTTTCATTTTATTCAGTCTATAGGTTTGTGCGGACTTTGTCAAGTACTTATTCCGCAAACGTCAGCGAACAGCAACCGCACTGCCGCCGTTGGAGCTTACCGCGGAACTGCTTTTGGCACCGGCACTCAGGTCGACCGGATACAGCGCCGTTTTGAACATCTGATTTGTTTTCCCATCGCGGTACCGGAGCGTGGCCTTGGCCGACGGAGCGCCGCTGGCGATCTGGTAAGCGGTAACCCCAGCCCCGATTCGGGACAAAAGCGAGGAATCGCAGGAAGCGTCATACTGCCGCACCGTATCGTACTGTGCCTTATCAACCACCAGAGTGATTTCCGAAAAATCATTGCTGTAAAGAATACCGTGAATGAACGGAAAATCACTGCAGTTCTGTAAGCCCTGCAGGGCCCGGATGGTCTGCTGACGGGTATCGATTACCAGCTGCTGGCGGACAGCCTTCGACATTTTATAGGTGACGGAGCCGTCCTTGTTCTGCGCGACGTTTTCCACTCCGCTTTTCTGCGCGGCCGCCCGGATGTCGTCAACGCTCTGCCCCGCGAACAGAGACGCGGGAAGCGTCACGGTATCGGTGAGAGCAGGGGCCGCGGAGCTTGCCGGATTCCCCGGCACCGCGTCAAAGGTAACCGCCCGGGCGGAGACGCCGGAAGAAACGGCGGAGGCGGAAACAGCGGAAACGGCCTGGGAGCAGGCCGTCAGGATCAGAAATACCGCGCTTGTCAAAATAAGAAGAAGCCTTTTCATTGTTCCCTCCATGTCGTGCCTTGTCTCCCGTGGGGGATGCCTATTTCAGCACGCTGAATTTCGACTTTTTTACCATTTCCTGATAATAGCGGCACTGAGCGGCACAGACGCGCCTGATTTGGATGCCGATCATGCCGTCGGCGTCGTAGCACGCGAAATCCATGACACGCTTTGAAATATCAAGGTGAATGTCGGCCTTCGGGCAGTAAAAGCGGTACACGGCTTCCGCATCGTTTTCCGTGGGGTATTTGCTTCTTTTAAAATATTCCTGACAGGGCAGAAGATCTTTTGCACCATCCATCTGTTCATCACCCGCCCCTGTTATAATTTCGGCCTGCCGGAAATCTCCCTGACAAACCGGTCGAGCTCCGAGCCCCGGATCGGCGCAATATAATATTTCCTCCGCCGGGCATCAAAAATGATGCTTCCCCCGATCGAATGGATCCGGGCATCCGCCTCATGAAAACGCATGACCCCCCGCAGGGCGCCGCGAAGGTATTCCTTGAGCTTTTCCGCGCCGGAATACGTGGCCATCGGCGGAAACAGGATCGTCTTTTTCTCAATGACCGCATAGTTGATAAATCTGCCCGCAGCAAGGAATCCGTCGTCCATTTTAAAGCCCTTCGCCCATCCAGCTGTAATGTTTGGATTTAATTTACACCCGCTGAAACAAAATGTCAACGACGGCGGCGCGCCGTCGAAGCGGATGTATCGGCCGCCCGTTTCTGGAGAAGATAGTACGAACCTGAGAACGTTCGTCCGCAGGGAGAAGAACAAAAGAAAGGAGGCAAATTCCTTGAAAAAAAGAGTATTTCCAATGGTTCTGACCGTCATTTGTCTGATGGCGGTTTTTGTGCTGCTCTGCAGCGGATGCAGAAAAACACGTTCTGACAGCAGTTCCGGTGTCAGCAGTGCCGTTTCGGGTACCGTCTCCGGTATGGAATCCGCCGGAGGCAAGGCGGGCAGCGCACTTTCCAGCGCCATTTCCGGCGCGGAATCCGCCGGAGGCAAGGCGGGCAGCGCACTTTCCAGCGCTATCTCCGGCGCGGAATCCGCGGGCGGCAAGGCGGGCAGCGCACTTACCAGCACCGTTTCCAGCCTTGGGTCCGGAAAATAAGTGTATCAAATTTCAGGAAGCCGCCAAATCATGCACGATTTCCGGTCTTGCGCATTGATCGGCAGTTTCCTGCTTTTATCGGAGCAGAATTATGTCCACTTACAGCCACCTGAGCAAAATATTCCGAACCGCCATGGAAATTCCCTTCGATGATTCCTCGAAAATCGTCCTGATCAGCGACTGCCACAAAGGCGACGGCAGCTGGGTCGACGATTTTATTCACAACCAGAATCTGTACTACTGCGCGCTGAAATATTATTACAAAAACGGGTTTACCTATATCGACC
>JAEWRF010000031.1 GCA_023460155.1 Bacillota bacterium
TATCATTGACATTTTTAAAAACTTGTAATATAATATATGTAAAGTTTAATTTCATACAAAAATTATTTATAGCATAAAATGAATTTATTAATTGTAATAAATTCATTTTATCAAAACTGGAGGGAAACGCCGTGAATACGCAGCCGAAAAAAAGCAGTCTTCTCCCCTTGAGCGGCCCAAAAAAAGCGGCGCTTGCAGGTCTGTTTCTTCTGGCGGGTGCCATCTGCATCTCCGGTACGTTTTTCGCCGTATACAGTGCTGTCTACAGCATTCAGATTCCGATTTTCAGCGCGCAGATTCCCGGCCTGCTGTTCGGGCTCGCCGTTCTCTATCTTGGCATTCGCTATATCGTCTCACTTTTTCATCTGAAAAACGAACTTGCAAACCCCGATTCCCATTTTTCCTGGAGCAATTTCAAAAAGAAATGATCTCGGCTGTTTGCGCTTCGGCAAGGGTGCCGGTCCCGCTTTTCGCGGGGCCGGTATTTTTATTTTATAAGGAAAAGGAGATGGGCGGCAATGAAGCATGTTGAAATGATTATCCGGCCGGAAAAGCTGGAGGACCTCAAAGCCGTGCTCAACGGTCTCAGCATTCACGGCATGACGGTGACGATGGTTTCCGGGTGCGGCAAGCAAAAGGGACGGGTCAAAGTCTACCGCGGCACGGAGTTCAGCATCAACCTGATTCCGAAGGTCAAGGTGGAAACCGTCGTGAGGGACGAGGTGGTAGACGAACTGATCGGGAAAATCCTCACGGAGATTCAGACCGGCGAAATCGGCGACGGCAAGATTTTTGTCACCAACGTGGAACAGGCAGTCCGCATCCGCACCGGCGAAACCGGCTCAGACGCAATTTAGCACCGGATATTTTCTTGGATTGGGGGATTATTGAGATGAAAAAGCTCGTTAAAATTCTTACGCTGGCCTCGCTGATCACCGTGCTGGCCGTTCTGATCTCCGCCGGCGCGTTCGCGGCTTCGGCTGCCGACCCAACCGGAGCCTCCTATACGTCGGTGACCGGTTCGGAGACTGTGAAAGACGTGGCCGAAATGGCAAGCCGGGCGCAGTTCAGCGCGAATTTCGTCTGGGTGATGATCACCGGCTTTATGGTTTTCTTTTTCCAATGCGGTTTTGCGATGGTTGAAACCGGCTTCTGCCGCGCGAAAAATGCGGCGCATACCATGACGATGAATTTCATGGTATTTCTGGTCGGCGCGGTCGGCTATTTCCTCTGCGGGTTCGCGCTGCAGTTCGGTGGTTCCGGCGGCGCGGCGGGCCTCGGCACCGGCGGTGCGGTCTTGAACGGAATGGCCTCGATTCCCGGGCTCGGGGGGATTCTCGGCTTCAAAGGCTTTTTCCTGCAGTCGGGCGGAACCTACGATGCGGGAATCTACGCGCTCTTCTTCTTTCAGATGGTGTTCATGGATACCACGGTCACCATTCCGACCGGCGCTATGGCGGAGCGCGTCAAATATTCGGCCGTGGTGATTTCCTCGTTCTTCGTTTCCATGATCTACTATCCGCTGTTCGGCTGCTGGATGTGGGGCGGCGGATGGATGTCCACCCTCGGCAAGTATTTTGGGCTCGGCCACGGTGGGGTTGACTTCGCCGGTTCCTCCGTCGTGCACGCGATGGGCGGAATGATGGCTTTGGCCGGAGCGATTGTACTCGGCCCGCGCATCGGGAAATTTGCGAAGGACGGCACGGCCCGCGCCTTTCCGGGGCACCATATCCCGATGGCCATCATCGGCACGATCATCCTGTTCTTCTGCTGGTTCTCCTTCAACGCCGGCTCCACGCTGAACGCGGGTGATCTGCGGCTTGCGGTCGTCGCTACGAATACCATGATTGCGGGCGCGATCGGCGGGCTTGCTGCGATGTTCTACATGTGGATTAAATTCGGCAAGCCGGACCCCTCCATGACCGCCAACGGCGCTCTCGCCGGTCTGGTCGCGATCACGGCCCCATGCGCCTTTGTAAACGGTATTTCCGCCTTCATCATCGGTCTGATCGCCGGCATTATCGTCTGCATCTCCGTCTCCGTTGTTGAGAACAAATGCAAAATCGACGATCCGGTCGGCGCAATCTCAGTGCACTGCGTCAACGGGGTCTGGGGAATCATCGCGACCGGCCTCTTTGCGGACGGAACCTACGGCGATCTGATAAACGGAGTCAAGGGCGGCGTGCGCGGACTTTTCTTCGGCGACGCCAGCCAGTTCGCGGCGCAGATGATCGTTGTTCTGGTCCTCATCGTATGGGGCTTCGGCCTGTCCTTCGTCTGGTTCAAGCTGCTGGATAAAATCTGGGGCCTTCGCGTCAGTCCCGAAACGGAAGTCGAAGGGCTTGACATGGAGGAAATGGGCGCCCTCGGCTACCCGGATTTCATTCTTCAGCAGTCCGAGCTCGATATGGTTTCCTCCACTCCGACAGCCTGTAAAAAAGATGCGTAGCGGCTGCGCCCAATTGTGATAGGCGGGCATCAAAGTTCCTCTCTTTCATAAAGAGAGGAACTTTTGCTTTCTATAGAATATTACAATTAGCTGCTCCGTTGAAATAGGACGAAAAAAATGGTACAATGGTGTCTACCCTGAACAATCAGGAGGAACCGTTATGATATTAAAAAAAACAGTTGCCGTTCTTTTGGCCGCCTGCCTGCTTTTTTCTGCGTCAGGGTGCAAAAAGCACGGGCCGAGCAATGGCGACAAACAGATAAACTACAGTCTATCAGGGGATCCGAAAACTCTGGACCCGCAGATTGCATCCGATTCCGATTCCGTAACGGTAATTGACGCACTTTACGAAGGTCTTGCCCGTCTGGACGCAAAGGGAGCGGCACAGCCCGGGGCTGCCGAAAAATGGGAAAGCAGCGCCGACGGCACGGAGTTTACCTTTACTCTGCGGAAAGACGCAAAATGGAGCAACGGGACTTCCCTCACCGCAGACGATTTCGTCTATGCGTTTCGAAGGGCGCTCGACCCCAATACGGGCTCCGCAGCCTGCTCCCCGATGTTCTGCATCAAAAACGCCCGTCAGGTACACTCCGGAAAGATGAAGCCCGAACAGCTCGGTGTTTCCGCCTCCGATAGCTACACGCTGACGGTGCGCCTGGAATATTCGTGCCCGGACTTCCCCGCGCTCACCGCTTTGCCCGTATTCATGCCCTGCAATGAAAAGTTCTTTGTTTCCACTTCCGGAAAATACGGTCTGGAGAATAAATACGTGCTGGGGAACGGCCCCTTCGAAATTGACGGCATCTACGGCTGGGATCACGGAAAATCCATGAATCTGAAGCGCTCCGAAGAATATTCCGGCACAGTCAAGCCCCTGCCTGCCAACGTGGATTTCGACCTGACGGGCAAAAACTCCGCGGACCCGATCGCTGCCCTGAAAAGCGGCGCAGCAGACGCCGCCCCGGTTTCCTCCGAGGAAACCGACGACGCCAAAGCGGCCGGATGTACGCTGGAATCGCTTCAGGACGCAACCTGGGGCCTGTGCTTCAACACGCGGTCCTCCCCAATGAAGAACCGAAAAATCCGGACGGCGTTTCTTCAGGCGTTCAGCCGGGAAAAGGTTCTTTCGCATCTTTCCGCGGATACCGCAGCCGCCGACAACATTCTTCTGCCCTCCACCGAATTTTCCGGGCAGGATTACCGTTCTCTCGCGGGCGGAAATTCTGCTTATCTGCGTCAAGACAAAAGCAGCGCTCAAACCCTTGCTCAGGGTCTGAGCGAACTGGGCCTCTCCGAAATGGAATCCGTTACCGTCCTGTGCCCTGATGATCCAAATGCTAAGCTTATGCTTAATGAAATGATTATTGCCTGGAACACACAGTTCCACAACTATTTTAATATGGAAGCGCTCAGCGAAACGGAACTGAAGAGCCGCGTCCGGTCCGGTGACTACCAGCTTGCCCTGTGTCCCCTTACACCCGACGGTCCCGGTCCTTCCGGAATTCTTTCCCAGTTTCGGAGCGGCGCGGCAGGAAACCCCGCCGGGCTGAAGGATACGGCGTATGACGCGCTCCTCTCCAAAGCGGAAGCACAGAGCGGGAAAGCCGGGGCTCAGCTCTACGCGCAGGCGGAAAAGTACCTGAATCAGCAGGCGGTTTTTTACCCGATTTATTACGGCCGCCACTACTTCGCGCTGGCAAAGGGAGTTTCCGGAATCGCCATTCATTCTTTTCAGGGAAGCATCGATTTCATCAATGCAGGTAAAGAACAATAAATGCTCAGGCGCCCGTAAAACGGGCGCCTTTTTTTTGCCCTTTCCATGGCGGGAGGAAACAAAATCCCTCTTCTCAATATTATGGATTAGGCCTTGTTCGTTCGGAGTAAAATTTTAGCCCGCAGGGCCTGACAGAACTGCATTCTCAAATCCGAAAACCACACAAACCGCCGGGAACCGTGCAAATTATTTTCCATATAGGGGAAATGCCGCGCCTGCGGTCTGTGAATCGTTTCTGAATCCTGTGAAGAAAGAGGGTCTTACCTTGATGAATTCGGAAAACCGCGGCGGCGAATGCCAGCTGGATCATATCCGCCGGACGCGCGGAGCGAAGGTCTGCCGGTGCTGTTTTCGCACGATGACCCGGAACAATCGAAAAAAGGCCGCCGAGTGGATCAACGACGACAATCTGACATTCGGCTCCCTGTTTCTGCTCTCGCCCACCGTGCGGGAAGCGAAGCTGGAGCCGGAACTGAACGAGCGGAACCGCACCGCTCTTAAACTCTGCGAAACAATTCTGAACCGCGGCAAAACACCTGGAACAGGTGTGAAAAGCGCCGCCTGCCGCTGCGCGGAGAACCGCGAGGCTCTGCTTTGGATGTTCCAGACCGGCATCCGGGACGACGGTCTGAGCGAGAATTTCGATGAGATTCTCGATATAGCGGTATCCGTTCTGATCAAAAACTACCACGAAACTTCCATCCTCCCCGCGGCTGCGGAGCTGGTGTTCGGCCGGAACCGGAAGGGAACTTACTGCCACGATCTGATTTGGGCGCTGTTCCAGACCCGCGACCCCGACATACTTCGGCTGTTTGCAAAATACCTCCGTTCCCCCAGAGCGAAGGACGTTTCGCTTGCCCGCACGATTCTAAACCTTCCCACCTGCGGCAGCTCCGATCAGCCGAAGCAGTTCCAGTCCTTTGAGGCCTGGCTGGAAGAAAATAAACCCTATCTGTTCTTTACCGGTGAGAACTTCCATTGTTCCAGCCGGCCGTGCCTCTGCGGAGTCGACCAGGGAGCCAAATATCTCTGCAAAAACATTTCTCCGTGCAGCCGGACCCCGGTCAATCCTCTGACGGAAAATGAAAAAGCCTGCCTGGAATCCTTCCGCTGTGCAGCAGAAAACCAGCAGGCGGCCCTTTGCCGATGCTCTCAGAAAATACACCGTCAGGATCCCTCCCAATGGGGCTTGTGGATGCGCCTGCCGGTGGATGAACAAATTCGCCTTGCGGCGCAGCTTGAGGAGGGGAATGTATGATACTGATCGGCGGCGGCCCGGCTCAGCCGGAGCTCCTCGCAACCCTTCCGTCGAACGGCACGGAAAAGCAGATTGTAGGCATCCTTTCCGCCAGCGCGGCAAGGTACCAATACGATTCCGCAGACCAGCTGAAATTCGAACTGCGTCTTCGATCGGAAATTGTAAACGCAGCCCGATCGCTTGACCGGAGCGGCATGGATTTTGAAATCTTCCGGAAAAGCCGGTGCAATCAGGCGTACTGGAACCGGACCTCCGAGGGCGGCTTCCTTCTGAAAAACGACGCCAGTCCGTCGGGAGCGATCCGCGACATTTACCGGAACGGCTCGCGATATGCCACGGAATGCGCGACGGCGATGGTCATCGTCTACTACGGAGCGCTGCTCGCCGTTTTCGGGCCGAACCGCTTCGACCGGCTCTTTCCCAGAATTGAATTAATGAACTGGCACCATATCGACCGCCTGCTGTCGGATATCGGCCTGATGAAAAAGCGTTCCGATTATCTTCCGGGCGACCGCCGGTATTTTACCAATCCGGACGTAGACCCCCTTACGCCAGAATGGCAGGGAGAAAACGTCATCGACCTGAACGGAAAACTGTATTACGGGCACGGCGCCGGAATCATGAACGCGGATGCCATGATCCGGATGCTGAACGAAAGCCGTGCGGAAGGCGCGGATGAATCCGCCTACCTGATGGATTCCGCAGCGGGGCCAGATTATAAAAACCTCGCGGGCATTTACGCCAGAGTTCCCGACTCGCCGGCATAATGAGGAACCCCCTTCGCCGGGATGCGAAAACTATTGATAAATGGTTGACAACCGGAGCATTTTAGCATAAAATATAGTTTGGTTCGGCGCAAGGGCGTCTTATGAGGGCGATTTCCTTCATAAAAGTAATATTCCTCCGAAACATGATGCGATAATGAGGTCGTCGAAAATGTTTTTGGAAGCTCAACGGGTTGACAAAGGGGTCAATTAATCTGTTTCAACAACAGGTTAGTTGGCTCTTTTTTTATGAAATCACCTTCGGCATGTTCTTCCTGAACCGCGCGCCCCGCCACAGAACAATCAGGCGGAACACCCAAGGGCAAACAGACCACCCAGGAAATGAAAAATATAAGAGGAAAGCTGGAGGCTATTTTAATGGAAAACATCGGTTACTACAACGGCAAGACCGGCCCGATCGAAGAAATGACCATCCCCATGAACGACCGTGCCGTTTATTTCGGCGACGGCGTGTACGACATGACTTATTGCGTCAATCACAAGATTTTTGCGCTTCAGGATCATGTCGACCGTTTCTTCAACAGCTTCGCGCTGCTTGAGATTCCGTTCTCCAAAACAAAGAAAGAACTCGTCGACATTCTTCAGAGCGTTGTAGACCAGGTCGGGACCGAAAGCTACGGCGTTTACTGGGAAACGACCCGCGGCACCGGCATGCGTAACCATGTGTATCCGGAAGGCCCGGCAAACCTGCTGATTACGGTGCGCCCGATGCCCCTCACCCCGATTAGCAAAACCCTGAAGCTGATCACGGTGGAAGACACCCGGTTCCTGCACTGCAACATCAAGACTCTGAACCTGATCCCGAGCTGCATGGCGGCGGAAAAAGCAAAAAAAGCGGGCTGCCAGGAAGCCATATTCCACCGCGGTGAGATCGTCACCGAATGCGCGCACAGCAACTGCTCCATCATTCTAAACGGCGAGTTCCGCACCGCGCCGCTGAACAACCTGATTCTGCCGGGCACCGCGCGCAAGCATCTGGTCAAGCTGGCGGAAAGCGTCGGAATTCCGGTGAATGAAACCCCCTTCACCGTAACGGATCTGATGAACGCGGAAGAGGTTATTGTTCACAGTACCGGTACGTTCTGCAACGCCGCGACCGAGGTCGACGGCAAAAAGGTCGGCGGCAAGGCGCCCGAGCTCCTGAAGAAGCTGCAGGATGCCTGCGTCCGCTATTTTGAAGAAGACACCAACGAAAAGTATTACGATTACGTGAAATAACATATTTTTAATTTGATACGGACGGAGATAGAATAGAATGACTCAGGAAGAACTCGCAGCACAAAACGTAGGGCAGGACCTCGACGATCTGATGAATCTGGACCCCCGCGGCTACGGCGTCTGCCGCATCCTTTATGCGGAATCCAGAAGGCTTGCCGGAGAACCGGTGACGCTGCACGCCGCAAAGAAGCTGATTCAGTCGGTGAAGGAAGGCGACCTGGTGTACATAATGACCGGGTTCGTCCTGACGCCCTCCCGCTGCGCGGAAACCGACGGAATCATCAACGCGATGCTGCTGGCCCGCGCTGTGGTGAAGGCTTTCAACGCGAAGCCGGTGCTGATCTGCGCGGAAGAAAACCTTCCGGCAGTAAAGAGCATCGCCCCGGTTATCGGGCTTCACCTGTATGAATCCGTCGAAGAGCTTCGGCAATTCCCGTTCTCCATGGCCGTCATTCCGTTCACGAAGGATACCGCGAAGGCCCCCGCACAGGCGGATCAGATTCTCGCCTCCGGCGTGCCCTCCATTGCCGTCAGTACGGAATGCGCCGGCTCGAACAAAGCCGGGGTTTACCACAATGCGGTCGGCGTCGCTATCACCGAGCTGGAAGCAAAGCAGGATTTCCTGTTTGACAAGCTTCAGGAAAAGGGCGTTCCGACCGTTTCGATCGGCGACCTCGGCAACGAGCTCGGCCTCGGCACCCTCGGCGAACATCTGGACCGCTACATTCCCTACGCTGCGAAGGGCGCGTGCAGCTGCGGCTGCGGCGAAGGCCTCGCCGTGAGGACAAAGGCCGACGTGGTGCTGACCGCAACGGTTTCCAACTGGGGCTGCAACGGCCTGATCGCCGCGCTGGCCTACCTTTTGAAAAACGCGGACGTGCTTCACGACGGACAGATGGAGGGCGACGCCCTAATCGCGGGCTCCCGGGCCGGCGCGGTCAACATGGACGGCAGCCTTGACGTTGCCGTGGACGGCTTCTCCCTCAAGGTTAACGTCCTGATTCTGGAACTGATGCGCGAATGCGTCGTTTATGCGCTCGGCTATGAGCACTATAAGCCGGGCGACACCTGGTTTAAGAAAGTACTGGAACTTGGCTTCTACGAGAGGTGATCGTATGTCCGAGATGAGGATTCTGCTTGCCGGTGACTGCTGTTTGAGCGTGGAATTCGGCAATGAGATCAGCGAGGAAATCAACGGAAAGGTACAGGCTCTGGAAGCCGCCGTCCGCGCCTTCGAGCTCGAAGGCGTAACGGAGACCGTGCCGACCTACCGCTCCCTGCTGGTGTATTATGATCCCCGCGTCATCCGTTATAAAAAACTGGCAAAGGCGCTGACGCGCCTTTCCGGCCATTTGGATTCCGCCTCCGCCGCACCCCGGCGGGTGGTGGAGATTCCGGTATGCTACGGAGGCAAATACGGAGAGGACCTGGACGACGTGGCGGCCCACACCGGTCTTTCCGCCGAAGAGGTTGTGCGCCTGCACAGCTCCCGCGACTACCTGATCTACATGCTCGGCTTTCTGCCGGGCTTTGCCTACCTCGGCGGCATGGAGCCGAAACTCGCCACCCCGCGCCTGAAAGCGCCCCGGACCAAAATTCCGACCGGCTCCGTCGCAATCGGCGGCGAGCAGACCGGCATCTACCCGATGTCTTCCCCCGGAGGCTGGCGCCTGATCGGAACGACCCCGGTCAAGGCATACGACCCGATGCGCGCGGAGCCCATTCTCTACCGTGCGGGCGATTACATCCGTTTCGTCCCGATTTCCGAAGAGAAATTTCTCGAAATTCAGGCGCTGGCGGAAGAGGGCAAATACCAATGCGCCATAAAGGAAAGGACCGCCGCTCATGGGAATTAAAATCATCAGCCCCGGCCTTTTGACTACGATTCAGGATGCCGGGCGCATCGGTTACCAGAAGACCGGCGTTTCCCCTTCGGGCGCGCTGGACTTAAAAGCGCTCCGGACGGCGAACATTCTGGTCAACAATCCCATGGATGAAGCCTGCCTTGAAATGACGATGCTGGGCGCGTCCATGGAATTTACGGAAAGCAACTACATCGCGGTGACGGGCGGCGACTTTTCCCCCACGCTGAACGGGGAACCTATCCGCTCCTATACGGCCGTGCGCGTTTCCGCGGGAAGCACGCTTGCGTTCGGACCGGCAAAGACCGGTTCCCGCGCCTACGTTTCCTTTTCGGGAGGGCTTGACGTTCCGCTCGTGATGGGCAGCAAATCGACCAACATGAAATGCCGCATCGGCGGCTTTGAGGGGCGCAAGCTCGCGATGGGCGATGAAATTCCATTTGTAAAGCCGGTTTCGGAGCTCCGTTTTCCGCTTCTGCGGGAACTGGAAGCGCCCGATTACGAGGGCGAGACCGTCACGCTGCGCGTTGTCGCCGGTCCTCAGGACGACTACTTCACGGACAGCGGCTTTCACACCTTTTTCAGCGAAACCTATACGGTGACGAACAAATCCGACCGCATGGGCTGCACGCTGGAAGGGCCGGCGATCGAGTACAAGACGAAGGTGGATATCATCTCCGACGGCATCCCGCTCGGCGCGGTGCAGGTTCCTTCCGGCGGAAAACCGATCATTATGCTCGCCGACCGGCAGACCACCGGAGGCTACGCAAAAATCGGAACCGTCATTTCCACCGATCTCCCGCTCTTTGTGCAGCGGAAGGTGGGCGGAAAGGTCCGCTTTCAGTTGATTTCCGTGGAGGAAGCGCAGAAAATCTACCGCAAAGAGCGCAAAATGCTGGAAAAGCTCGACCGGTATCTGAACCATTAACGGCCGCTGCCTGCCGTACCGGCCATCGGAAGCCGTGCGGCAGGGCAGCCTGCTGAGTACACGAAACGGAGGAACCAATATGGATTATTCAACCATGGCGCCGTCCGAGGTCAGGAAGCTGATCCGCTCCGGCGTGATTCACGGGCAGACGTCCGGCATGTGCAACGGCTACGCGCAGGCGAACCTCGCCGTACTGCCGAAGGATCTGGCCTATGATTTTCTTCTGTTCTGCCAGCGCAACCCGCGCTCCTGCCCGTTGCTGGAAGTAACCGATGTCGGCGGCCGGAGCCTGAGCTACCTTGCGAAGGACACGGACATCGCGACGGATATTCCGAAATACCGCATCTACAAAAACGGAGAACTCACCGAAGAGCTCAACGATGTTTCCGACCGGTGGCGCGACGATTTCGTCGCCTTCCTGATCGGGTGCAGCTTCTCCTTCGAATCGGAGCTGCTGGAGGCGGGGGTTCCCGTTCGCCAGATTGAGGAGCACTGCAACGTGCCGATGTACCTGACCAACATCGACTGCGCTCCCGCCGGAATCTTCAGCGGGAAGATGGTCGTCAGCATGCGGCCGCTCCCCTACGACCAGATTGTGAAGGCGACGCTTATCACGGGCGCCATGCCGCGCGTCCACGGTGCACCGGTACATATCGGCTACCCGGAGGCGATCGGCGTTCATGACCTCGCGCATCCGGATTTCGGCGACCCCGTCACCATCCGTGACGGCGAGGTTCCGGTGTTCTGGCCCTGCGGCGTGACTCCGCAGTCCGTCATCATGAACGGCAAGCCGAGCATCGCCATTACGCACGCGCCCGGGCACATGTTCATTACCGACATTAAAAACGTATCGTTAAAATATTGAGGAAGGGGCTGTTCCAATGAATCGAGTTGACCTGAACTGCGACCTCGGCGAAAGCTTCGGCGCTTATAAAATCGGCATGGATGATCAGGTGATCCCCTTCATTTCGTCCGCCAACATCGCCTGCGGCTTTCACGCTTCCGATCCGGTTGTCATGCAGAAAACCGTAAAAATGGCAAAGGAAAGCGGCATCGGCATCGGCGCTCATCCGGGCTTCCCCGATCTGATGGGCTTCGGCCGCCGCAACATGAAGGTCTCCCCCGCGGAGGCCAAGGCTTATATCCAGTATCAGCTGGGCGCGCTTTACGCATTCTGCAAAGCGGCCGGCGTTTCCCTCGCGCATGTGAAGCCGCACGGCGCTCTTTACAATATGGCGGGCAAGGATTACGCGCTTTCCCGCGCAATCTGCGAGGGAATTCTCGAATTCGATGAAAACCTGATCCTGCTCGGGCTCTCCGGCAGCGAGATGATCAAAGCCGCGAACGACACCGGCCTGCGCGTGGCAAGCGAGGTTTTCGCCGACCGCGCATATGAGGAGGACGGCTCTCTGGTCGCTCGCACCAAGCCGGGCTCGATGATCACCGACGAGAACGAGGCGATCCGCCGCGTTGTCCGGATGATCAAGGAAGGGAAAGTCACCGCGATTTCCGGCAAGGATATCCCGATCAGTGCTGATTCCGTCTGCGTTCACGGCGACAACGCCAAAGCGCTGGAATTCGTTCAGAAGATCCGTTCCGCGCTGACAGCCGAGGGCGTTCAGATCGCTCCGCTTTCCGAAGTAATCGCCGACTAATTCCGAAAAACGCTTGCTTTTTGCTTTTGCATTTTTTATAATGGGTTCATGCAGACAGATCTTTTCCCCTGGAAAACTCCTTGAAAACTGAATATCGGATGAAGAATTCGGGAGAGACCGCTTCACTGCGGCGCCGAAGGGGAATGCAAGAACTCTCAGGCAAAAAAACCGGATTCCGACGAAACTCCGGAAAGACTCAGGCCTGGACAAAAAACAGGGTCTGGAACACCGAAGAAGCAATTCTGAAAAGAAGAATCTTTCAGGTTAAAATACGGAGGCGTATGGCAGATTAGTTCTGCTATGCGCCTCCGTTTTGTTATTTAATTATCAACATTCGCCGAACAAAACTGGATTGAAAGAAGGCAGCAGCATGGAATTAAAGACGCCGCTTTACGCGTGGCATGAAAGCCACGGCGGCAAAATCGTCCCGTTCGCGGGGTATCTGCTCCCCGTACAGTACGAAACCGGGGTCATCGCGGAGCACATGGCGGTGCGCACCGCCGCCGGACTGTTCGATATTTCCCACATGGGGGAGATTTTTCTCACCGGCCCGGACGCGCTCGCAAATATCCAGAAACTGATGACCAACGACTGCTCGGGCATGCCGGACGGACGCGTGCGCTACACCCTGATGTGTTACGAAGACGGCGGCGTGGTGGACGATCTGGTTGTCTGCCGCCTCGGCGAGGGGCGTTATCTGCTGGTCGTCAACGCTGCGAACCGTCACAAGGACGCCGAATGGATCGAAAGCCACCTTTCCGGGGATGTGAAATTCGAAGACGCCTCCGACCGCTATGCCCAGATTGCCCTGCAGGGCCCCAAAGCGCCGGAAATTCTCGCAAAGCTGGCGGATTCCGCGTCCATTCCGGTTAAATACTATACTCTGATCGAAAACGGAACGGTAAGCGGCATTCCCTGCATCGTCTCGCGCACAGGCTACACCGGCGAACTCGGCTACGAGCTTTACTGCGCGCCTGAAAACGCGGAAAAGCTGTGGAATCTGCTGCTGGACGCCGGAAAAGAAGAAGGACTGATCCCCTGCGGACTCGGCGCGCGCGACACGCTTCGTCTGGAAGCCGCCATGCCGCTTTACGGGCATGAGATGAATGAAACCGTCACCCCGTTTGAGGCAAATCTTTCGTTCGCGGTAAAGCTCACGAAGGAAGACTTTATCGGCAAAAAAGCACTGGAAGAAAAATCGGTTCCGCCGAGAATCCGTGTGGGGCTGAAAATGACCGGACGCGGCATCTCGCGCGGCGGCGAGGAAATTTTCCGGAACGGTGAAAAAATCGGCGCAACCACCTCCGGCACCTTCTGCCCCTTCCTGCAAACCGCCGTAGTTATGGCAATGGTCAGCCCGGCCAACTCCGAACCCGGCACCGCGGTGGAAATCGATATCCGCGGACGGAAAGTCGCAGCCGAAATCGTCCCGCTTCCGTTCTATAAAAGAGCTTAGAATCTATTCTCATAGTTCGTAACACCATCCCGGCGTTTCCTGCTTAGGAAAACAGCTTCTTAATTTGAGGAGGAATTACTATGAATCTGCCCAAAGACCTGAAATATGCGAAAACTCACGAATGGGTGCGGTTTCTGGAAGACGGCACCGCGGAAATCGGCCTGACCGACTTTGCCCAGAAGGAACTCGGCGACCTCGTATTCGTCAATCTGCCTGAGGAAGGCGACGCAATCGATAAGGAAAAAGCCTTTGCGGACGTGGAATCCGTCAAGGCCGTATCGGATGTTTTCAGCCCCCTGAGCGGAACGGTGACGGCCATCAACGAAGAACTGCTGGACGCGCCTGAAACCATCAACAGCACTCCCTACGAAGCGTGGATGGTCCGCGTCGGGAATATTTCCGGGCAGCAGGAACTGCTGAACGCGGACGAATACGCGGCGTTCCTGTCCGGAAAAGAGGAGGGCTGACCCGCATGGGCTCCTATGTTTCCATCACGGAGGAGGAGCGGCGGCAGATGCTGGAGACCGTCGGCTGCAAAACGCCGGAGGATCTGTTCCGCCCGGTTCCGGAATCCGTTCTACTGAAACGTCCTCTCAACCTTCCGAAAGGCCTTTCCGAACTGGAAGTCGGCCGCGAAATGAGCGGCCTCGCCGCTGAGAACACGGTGTTCCGCATCGTGTTCCGCGGCGCCGGCGCCTACCGGCATTACATTCCGGCGGCAGTGAAACACATTACCGCCAAAGAAACCTTCCTGACCGCCTATACCCCGTATCAGGCGGAAATCAGCCAGGGAATCCTCCAGTCGATTTTTGAATATCAAACCATGATCTGCGAGCTGACCGGCATGGATGTTTCCAACGCCTCCGTCTACGACGGGGCTTCCGCAGCCGCGGAGGCGGCCGCCATGTGCCGCGACCGGAAGCGCACCACGGCCTATGTTTCCGCCTGCGTCCATCCGGATGTCCTCGAAACCGTGAAAACCTACGCCTTCGGCGCGAACACGGAGGTTCGGGTGATTCCAGAAAAAGACGGCGTCACCGATGCGGGGGCACTGCGCGAACAGCTCGCTTCCGACCCGGGCGCCGCGTGCTTCCTTCTGCAGCAGCCGAATTTCTTCGGGAATCTGGAAGACGCCGAAGCGCTCGGGGAAATCGCCCACGGTGCCGGAGCGAAATTCATCCTAAGCTGCAACCCGATTTCGCTTGCGGTTCTGAAAACCCCGGCGGAATGCGGAGCGGACATCGCGGTCGGCGAAGGCCAGCCGCTTGGACTTCCGCTCGGCTTCGGTGGGCCGTACCTCGGATTTATGGCCTGCACGGCCAAAATGATGCGCTCCCTGCCCGGCCGGATCGTCGGCGAGACCACCGACGCGGACGGCAACCGCGCGTTCGTGCTGACCCTTCAGGCACGCGAGCAGCACATTCGCCGTGAAAAAGCGTCCAGCAACATCTGTTCCAACGAGGCGCTGTGTGCCATGACTGCGGGCGTCTACCTTACGGTGATGGGCCCGCAGGGCCTTCGCGAAGCGGCGGAGCAGTGCTATTCAAAAGCCCACTATGCCGCGGAGAAAATCGGGAGCATCCCCGGTTACGGCCTGCGCTACCAGGCGCCGTTTTTCCACGAGTTCGTGACCGAATGTCCCAACCCGGAGCAGACGCTCACCGTACTGGAACGGAACGGCATCCTCGGCGGGTATCCGGTTTCCGGAGGGCTGCTCTGGTGCGCGACCGAAATGAACACCAAAGAAGAAATCGACGAGCTTGCCGCTCTGCTCGGGGAGGTGTTTTAAATGAAGCTGATTTTTGAAAAAAGCCGCGAAGGGCACGGCTGTTCCATCCTTCCGGGATGCGACGTCCCGAAGGCCGAGCTGCCGGAGAATTTTGCGCGCAAATCGGCGCCGCGCCTTCCCCAGCTTTCCGAAAACGACCTGAGCCGTCACTACAGCGAGCTGGAGCGCCGTTCGTTCGGCGTAAACGACGGGTTCTACCCGCTCGGCTCCTGCACCATGAAATACAACCCGAAAATCAACGAGGATATCGCCGCTCTGCCCGGATTCACCGACATTCATCCGCTGCAGCCCGCACATACTGCACAGGGCTGCCTGAAGGTGCTGAAGCTTTCCGAGCAGTATCTGACCGAAATCACAGGCATGGACGGGATGGTCTTCCAGCCCGCGGCCGGGGCGCACGGGGAATACACCGGGCTTCTGCTCATCAAGGCTTATCACCGGGCGAACGGGAGTACAGAACGCACGAAGATTATCGTGCCGGATTCCGCGCACGGAACCAATCCGGCAAGCGCTGCGATGGCCGGTTTCACGGTGGTAAACATCACCTCCGGCCCGGACGGCTGCATCGACCTCGACGCTCTTCGTCAGGCAGTCGGGCCCGACACGGCGGGCCTGATGCTCACGAACCCCAACACGGTCGGCCTGTTTGACAAAAACATTCTGGAAGTCACGAAGATCGTCCACGAGGCGGGCGGGCTCTGCTTCTACGACGGCGCCAACCTGAACGCAGTGGTCGGCATGGCGCGTCCCGGCGACATGGGCTTCGACGTAATTCACCTGAACCTGCACAAAACCTTCTCCACCCCGCACGGCGGCGGCGGACCGGGCGGCGCGGCAGTCGGCTGCAAAAAGCCGCTTATCCCGTTCCTCCCCGTCCCGCGTATTGCCGAAAAGGACGGTCAGCTGGAGCTTGTGACGGACTGCCCGCAGAGCATCGGCCGGGTCAAGGGCTTTTACGGGAACTTCCTTGTGATCGTGCGCGCCCTGACTTACCTGAAAACGCTCGGGCAGGAGGGAATTCCGCAGATCGCGCAGAACGCTGTGCTGAGTGCAAACTACCTGATGACCCTGCTGAAAAAGCGCTATCAAATGGCGTATGACGTGCCCTGCATGCACGAATTTGTCATGACGCTGGAGGATTTGAAGGATTCCTGCGGCGTGACCGCCATGGACGTCGCCAAGGCGATGCAGGACTGCAAAATGCACCCGCCCACCATGTATTTCCCGCTGATCGTTCACGAGGCTCTGATGGTGGAGCCGACCGAAACCGAATCGAAGGGAACGCTGGACGCTGCCGCGGAGGTGCTGCTGAGCCTGCACGAAAAGGCGCAGAACGACCCCGGAGCCCTTCACTCCGCGCCGGTCAGAGGTTCGATCGGCCGGCCTGACGAGGTTCAGGCAGCGCGTCACCCAATTGTAAAATACAGCTTCGACTGAAAAGCAGAGCGGGGTTCTGTTATTAAGCAGTCGCT
The DNA here is from genome assembly GCA_023460155.1 of Bacillota bacterium. Taxonomy (GTDB): domain Bacteria; phylum Bacillota; class Clostridia; order Oscillospirales; family Acutalibacteraceae; genus Caproicibacter. The sequence goes on from JAEWRF010000031.1 coordinate 16,647, forward strand.
TAATAACAGAACCCCTTCAAATTCATTGGGAAGATTGGAAGAGAACTCATGGAAAAGTCCTATGATCTCGCCGTAATCGGCGGGGGCCCCGCCGGGTACGAAGCCGCTATCCGTGCCGCACAGCTCCGCCTCTGCGTTGCGCTGGTGGAAAACCGGGAGCTCGGAGGCACCTGCCTGAACCGCGGGTGCATCCCTACCAAAGCGATTCTGCATGCGGCGGAGCTGTATCAGGAAGCGAAGCGCTTCGATGAAATCGGCCTTCACGCGGACGGCCTGTTTTTCGATTACGGCGCGCTGACCCGGCGAAAAAACGAAGTGGTGACGCAGCTCCGCGCGGGGATCGAGCAGCTCATAAAGGCCAATAAAATCGACCTGTTCCGGGGAACCGGGCAAATCGCCGACAGTGGCACGGTGCGCGTAACCCCTTCCGAAGGGGAGCCGGCCGAACTGAAAGCGAAGCACATTCTGATTGCTTCGGGCTCCGTACCATCGCTTCCGCCGATCCCCGGAAGCGACCTGCCGGACGTCGTCACCAGCGACGGGCTGCTGGGGTCCTCCGCTAAATTTTATCCCCGGCTCGTCATCATCGGCGGCGGCGTGATCGGGGCGGAATTCGCCGCGGCGATGAACGCTCTCGGCAGCGACGTTACGGTCATCGAGGCGATGGGCAGGATTCTGCCCACAATGGACCGGGAGCTTTCGCAGAGCCTTGCGATGCTCCTGAAAAAGCGCGGCGTTAAGATTCATACCTCCGCTAGCGTGGAGCAGATCGAATCAGCCGCCCCTCTTTCCTGCGTTTTCACGGAAAAGGGAGAAACCCATTCTGTGGAAGCGGATGGTATTCTGATCGCGACGGGCCGCCGCCCGAACACCGCGGGCTTATTCGCTGAAGGCTGCGCGGTTGAAACCGAGCGAGGTGCGATTCTGACGGACGAACATTTTGAAACCTCGCTCAAAGGCGTCTTCGCCGTCGGCGACGCGCGCAAGGGCATTCAGCTCGCGCATGCGGCCTCCGCACAGGGCATCGCGGCGGTGGAGCACATCGCCGGAGAAACGCCGACCGTCCATTTGGAGGCGATTCCAGCCTGTGTTTACACCAGCCCTGAAATTGCCGCGGTCGGACTGACCGCGGACGAAGCGAAGGAACAGGGCATCGAGGTGAAAACCGGGAAAAGCCTGACCGGCCCGAACGGCCGCTCCCTCATCGCCGGGCAGGAACGCGGCTTCGCGAAGCTGGTGTTCCGGGCGGAGGACGGTGCACTCATCGGCGCGCAGCTGCTGTGCGCCCGCGCAACGGATCTGATTTCGGAGCTGACGGAGGCGGTGGTGCACCGGCTGACCGTGCAGGAGCTCGCCTCCCTCGTGCGCCCGCACCCCACCTTTTCGGAGCTTATCACCGAAGCGGCGGAGGACGCACTCGGCGGCGCCATCCACGCCATGCCGAAGCGAAGCTTCCCTCAGTAAAACTCACGGCCCCTGCGGGATTAATTCCGCAGGGGCCGTATCTGACTGTCGAGAAAATCGCGCTGTTTCTTTTATGCCCTTCGAAACAGACGTTTCATCACAAGAATCAGCAAGAGCGTCAGCACACCGGCAAGGACGATCGTGCCGCCCGGCTTCAGGCCCGCGTAAAAGGAGACAAACAGCCCGACCACCGTAAAAATCAGCCCGAACAGCGAAGAAAGAATCACCGTCTGCTTATAGCTTTTCGCAAACTGCATGGCACAGGCCACCGGAACCACCATCAGGGAAGAAACAATGAGCGAGCCCACCGTACGCGCTGCGACGGAAACCGTGGCCGCCGTCAGCAGGGTAAAAATAAAATTAACCAGCCGCACAGGCACGCCCGCGAGCTTTGCCGCCTGCTCGTCAAAGGAGATGTAAAAAAGCTCTTTGTAAAGCAGGATAAAACCGAGAATCACGGCGATTCCCACAACAATGACCAGGCCCATTTCAAAATTGCTGATCGCGACGATGCTGCCGAACAGGAAACTGTCAAAGCTCTGAGAGCTCTGAACAAAGCCGGAAAGCACGCCGGCCAGCCCAACGCCCGCCGACATGATAATGGCGATAGACATCTCCGAATACTTCGGGATTTTCTTTCGGATCCCCTCAATCGCGAAGGAAGCGAGTGCGCAGGCACAGATTGCGCCCAGAATCGGGTTGAACCCGAAAATCAGCCCCAGCGCCACACCGGCCAGCGAGGTGTGGGAAAGGGCGTCGCCGATCATGGAGAGGCGTTTGAGCACGATCACTACGCCGATGCAGGGAACGATGACGGCGAGCAGAATCCCTGTGACAAAGGCTCTCTGCATAAAATCATATTGAAAAATTGTCACCGGTTCTGCCTCCTCTGCTCCAGCATACCTTCCCTGCCGAGCGTTAAAACCCGCCCCACATAGCGGGAAGCGCGCTCGACGTCATGCGTAACCATCACCACGGTGATGCCGTGATCCCGGTTGAGATGCTGTAAAAGCTCATACAGAGACTTTGCGGCATGCTCGTCCAACCCGGTGGTCGGCTCGTCAAGCAGAAGAATTTCCGGCTGATTCACCAGCACGCGCGCCAGCATAACCCGCTGCAGCTGGCCGCCGGAAAGGCTGCCGAGCATCCGGTTGGCCATTTCCTGCATGCCCACCGTACCGAGTGCTTCCAGCGCCTGCTGCTTGTGGATTTTCCGGGCAAAATGCAGAAAACCGATCTGCGAAAACAGATTCGACTTTACAATTTCAAGCGCCGTCGCAGGAAAATTGCTGCCGAGGTAGGTGCTGTTCTGGGGCACGTACCCCACTTTGCTCCATTCCCTGAATTCGGAGAGCTCCGTCCCGAACAGCTTTACGCTGCCACCGTCCGGTTCCAGCAGACCCGTGATCAGCTTTAAAAGCGTCGATTTCCCGGCCCCGTTGGAACCGATCACCGCCGCGAAATCCCCACTCTGAATCGAAAAGCTGACCGAATGCAGCACGTCCGCCCGCTCGTAGCCAAAGCAGAGGTCCCTGACCTCTATTACTTTCATACCGTTCTCTTCCTTTATTCCTCTGTGCAATTTTAGTTTTGCTCAATTTGTCATTCGTTCCTTATACCGCGATAAATCGATTGCGCGACTTGTCGCAGTTTTGATGCAAATGGTTTGCATTTACATGGTGTATCCTACCATGCATCTGCTCCCTTGTCAAGGTGAAAAACGGCGGCGCCTTCCGGAAAATCCGGAAAACGCCGCCCTGTGGTTTTTTTTCAGAACAGCTACAAAAGGGAATTCAAAAGGCTGGTTTCCGTGCTGCTGCTCAGATATTTTTTATAATTGTCCACTGCACTCGCGGAGGATCCGGAGAAAGTGCCGCTGTTCAGAATACTCAGGTAATCTTTCGTGCTCGCGGCATTAAAACCGAGCGTGGAATAGAGTGAGGAAAGATCCGTACTGCCGGAGAGAAGCTCCGTCTGCACGCTGGATTTGAGATTGTCTTTGACGGTGGCGTAATCGGAAAGCTGGCTTCCCTGAATCAGGCCGACCGCATAGGTGTTCACACTGCCGATCGAATAGCCATTTTGAGAGGAAACACCGCTCAGCGCGTCGACGGCATTGGAAATGCTGGAAATATTGTAATACTTCTTTGAAACCGCGGAAGAATCCACCGTGCTGCTTTTCGCCGCGGAGCTGTTCTCATACTGATAAAGGCCGTACTCATAAGCCGCCTGATCGGATATCGTCATTCCCATACGAACCACCACCTTACATTTTCTTTATCGGCAGGAGTGGGAGAAAATGAAGGACTGAGAGAAGAAAATTTATTTACCATAATTTAACAATTTCAAGGAAAAGGCTATTCATTTTTCAAATTCGAATGGCTATAATAAAAGTAGAAAGGTGGAATTGATATGGCAGTAATCGGTGCATTTATCATGCCGCATCCGCCGGTGATCATTCCCGCCGTCGGAAAGGGCGAAGAATCGGCTATACAGAAAACCGCCGACGCCTGCGGCAGGGCTGCGCAGGAAATTGCGGCCCTTCATCCGGATACCATCGTCATAACATCCCCCCATGCCGAGCTGTATGCGGACTATCTGCACATCGCACCCGGGAGCCGCGCCGAGGGAAGCTTTGACCGTTTCGGCGCGCCGGAGGAAGCATTCGCCTTTGACTGCGACACGGAATTCGCCGCAGCGCTGACGGAAGAGGCAAAAAAACGGAAGCTCCCCGCCGGAACCTTCGGGGACCGGAACCGTCCGGTCGACCACGGGGCGCTGGTTCCGCTCTTCTTTGTGAACCGTTTCTTCCGTGATTACAAACTGGTGCGCTGCTCCATTTCCGGCCTCGGGCCGCTGGAACATTACCGCCTCGGCGAATGCATCGCAGCCGCCGCGGAAACGTTGGGCCGAAGAACCGTCCTGATCGCAAGCGGCGACCTTTCGCACAAGCTGACCCCGGAGGGGCCCTACGGCTTCGCAAAGGAAGGCCCCGAGTTCGACCGCCGAATTACGGATGCCATGAAAGAGGCTGATTTTCTCCGCTTTCTTTCCTTTGACGAGGATTTCTGCGAAGCGGCCGCCCAATGCGGGCTTTCCTCCTTCATCATTCTGGCCGGTGTGCTTGACGGCTTTGCCGTCAAAACGGAATTTCTTTCCTATGAAGGGCCGTTCGGCGTCGGATACGCGGTGTGCTCTTATCTGCCGCAGGAGCGGGATGAAGCGCGCCGCTTCGGGCAGCAGTTCGACGGAATCAGGCGGGAAGCCCTCTCCGACCGGCGCAGGGACGAGGACGAATACGTCCGCCTCGCCAGGCTCTCCCTTGAAACCTGGGTGATCGAAGGCCGCCGGGCGACACCCCCCGCCGGACTTCCGTCAGAACTGACCGAAAAACGTGCCGGGGTGTTTGTCTCCCTCAAGAAGAACGGACGGCTCCGCGGCTGCATCGGCACCATTCTTCCGGTGCAGGGCAGCGTCGCCGCCGAAATCATCCGCAACGCAATTAGTGCGGGGTGCCGCGATCCGCGGTTCGACGCGGTCACGGAAGAAGAGCTGCCGGAGCTTGTCTACAGCGTGGACGTGCTTGGGAGAAGCGAGCCGGTAAATTCACCGGCTGACCTTGACCCCAAACGCTACGGCGTCATCGTACGGAACGAGGGGCACTGCGGTCTGCTTCTTCCGGACCTTGCGGGGGTGGATACCGCGCGGCGGCAGGTCGAAATTGCCCTTGAAAAGGCCGGAATCACCGGGGAAGAACCGTATGCGCTGGAACGTTTTGAAGTAGTGAGGCATTTATGAACGAAGCAATCTGCGGGCTGTGCCCGCACCGCTGCCGGATTGCGGAAGGCCACACCGGCCTATGCGGCGCGCGCGCCAACCGGGACGGGGAGATCGTCTGCGAGAACTACGGCAGGATCACTTCCCTTGCCCTTGACCCGATTGAAAAAAAGCCCCTGCGCCGCTTCCACCCGGGCAGCCGGATTCTCTCGGCGGGCAGCTACGGCTGCAACCTGCGCTGTCCGTTCTGCCAGAACCATTCCATTTCCATGGCGGACGGAACAAAGGCGCGGGCGGTTTTCGTCTCCCCGGAAGAACTGACGCAAAAGGCTCAGGAGCTTGTTCCCCAGGGAAACATCGGGCTCGCGTTCACCTACAACGAACCGTTGATTTCCTATGAATACGTGCGGGACTGCGCGGAACTCTGCCGGAAGGGAGGGCTCAAGACCGTGGCCGTGACGAACGGATACATCTGTGAGGAGCCGCTTCGGCGGCTTCTTCCTCTCCTCGACGCGGTAAACATCGACCTGAAAGGCTTTACCTCGGAATTCTACCGGAAGCTCGGCGGCACTCTTGAGGATGTTAAGCGCACCATTTCCATCTGTGCCGAAGAATGTCACCTGGAGGTCACCACACTGATTGTGCCGGGCGAAAACGACACCGCGGAAGAAATGCGGCGGCTTTCCGGGTGGCTCGCCAGCCTAAACCCGGAAATTCCGCTGCATGTGACCCGCTTTTTCCCGTACTATCACATGACGGAAAAAGCCCCGACACCGGTGGAGACGGTCTACTCGCTCGCCTCCATCGCACGGAGCTCTCTTCGCTATGTTTACGAGGGCAATTGCTGAGCCCTCAGGATTTGTTCTTACTTTATGCCCTCGATCTTCTTCACAAAGGCACGCTGCATGCTGTTGCCCTGAATGACGCCGGTGTAGGAAACCTGAACCTTATTGCCGATCACAAAGCCGTTGTCAAGGTTGACGAGGTCCACCCCAAGGCGGCGGACAGTCAGCAGCTTGCCGTCGGTCGTCTTTACGAGCACGCTCATCATGGCCCCGTCCTTGACGGTCCCCGTAAAGGTTCGGACCGTCTTGTCAAACGCGGGATCGGTTGATGCCGGAACAGGTGCCTTGTCGGCGGAGGTATAGGTGTAAACCTTTCCTGTGGCGGGGTCGACCAGAATCTGCGGGCCCTCCTGGTAATCCTGATCCCACATGGTATAGGTCAGATAGGTAACCTTCCCGATTGTGACCGGGTTTGCCTCCTGCCGAAGGGTATATTTGTTCCAGTCCACGGGAATGGCGGCCTTAATCTTTGCGACGATCTGATCCGTCTTTCCGCCCTTGCCCGGAGCGGAGGAAATTCCGCTTGACGCCGGTGCCAGAGAAGACGGCATGCCGGAGGAAATCATATTGGCGGAATCGGGATTTGCGGACACCTCCGAAGACACCCCCTGCGGGGACGTTTCGGCGTTCGCGGCAGGCTTAGAATAGCGGCCCGCGAGGAAGCCGGCCGCAAAGAACACGGCGATGATAATCACCAGCAGCAGGAAATTTCCCGTTGACTTGGCGGCTCCGGAATTGGAAATGGCACCGCTCTTTTTTGTGGACATAATTTTCTCTCCTCCCCGGAACATCCGCGTTCCGCTGTGAATGATAAAATTCGAGATTTGCGGGCATACCCGCGCCGTCGTGAAAGGGAACGGATTCCCCGCCGCAGGGAAGAAACCGTTTGGAAATCCGTCCCTTTTATGTTATACTAATGCATATGCGGAAAAGCTCTTTTCAATTCCCGGCAGAAGGGGAAAACCGGGCGGCCCGCAAATTATTTCAATCATTGGGAATTTGACGGACGCGGGCAGGCACCGTGCCCGTCTATTATTATGAATGAAGGGGATTCTTCATGAAACAGAACCGGCCATACGAAGCCGCAGCCATCACCCGAAAGGCGGAACTCTCCGTTCTTTCCGGCCACCCGTGGATATACGATACCGAGATCACCGCCCCGCAGTGCGCAGACGGCGACCTGATCGACGTGTTCGGCCCCAAGGGCGGATACCTCGGAACGGGATTTTTCAACAGCCATTCCAAAATCCGCATCCGCCTGATCTCCCGCAGCGCGAACGACACGTTCGACGAGGCCTTTTTTGAGCGCCGGCTGCGCTATGCCTGGGAATACCGGAAAGCGGTCATGGGTAGCGGCACTTCCTGCTGCCGCCTAATTTTCGGCGAGGCGGATCAGTTCCCCGGCCTTACGGTCGACCGGTTCGGCAGCGTTCTGGTGACGCAGACGCTTTCCCTCGGAATCGAGCAGCGCAAACCGATGCTGTTCCGGCTGCTCTATAAAATTCTGACCGAGGACGGGCAGAAGATCGACGGGATCTTTGAGCGCAACGACGTCGGCATCCGGCGTCTGGAGGGTCTGGAGGAAGGCAAAGGCTGGTTCCCGCTTGAGGGAGTGCCGGTTCCGTCCTTCGGAACCACGGAAATCACCGAAAACGGAATCCGGTATTTCGTCGACTTTGAAAACGGCCAGAAAACCGGATTTTTCCTCGACCAGAAATACAATCGGCTTGCCGCGGCGAAGCTCTGCGCAGGCAAAAGGGTGCTGGACTGCTTCACCGACACCGGCTCCTTCGCGCTGAATGCGGCGAAGGCCGGGGCCGCTTCCGTCCACGCGGTGGACATCAGCGAGGACGCCGTTGCGCAGGGGCGGAAAAACGCCGAACTGAACGGACTGGAACACATCGTCTCGTTTGAGGCCGCCAACGTGTTTGACCTGCTGCCCCGCCTCTGCGAGAACGCGAAAAATCAGTACGACGTGGTGATTCTCGACCCGCCTGCGTTCACAAAATCCCGGCATACCGTGGCGAACGCGGCACGCGGCTACAAAGAGATCAATTACCGTGCCATGAAGCTGCTGCCGCGCGGCGGATTTCTCGCCACCTGCTCGTGCTCTCACTTCATGACCGACACCCTGTTCCGGGAAATGCTTCAGAGTGCGGCGGCGGATGCGCAGGTTTCCCTGCGGCAGGTCGAAGCGCGCCAACAGGCTCCCGATCACCCGATCCTCTGGAATGTGCCGGAAACCGATTACCTGAAATTTTATCTGTTTCAAGTGGTGTAAAAAGGACTGCCGTTATTTCTGCGGGAAATCCATCGCTCTGAGGTTGTTTCCGTCAATCACGCACCAGCGAAACGTATCGCTTCCCTGTATCGGCATTTTCTGCACGGTGATCATTTCCGAAGCATAGAACTTACCATCGGTGGAATCCGCCATGGTATAATTCACCTCATAATAGGAACCCCCCTTGCCGTTTTCGCCGTACAGAACGACATGATAGCTGTCCACCCACGGACTGGAGCAGCCGATCACCCAGTTGCCGTCCGCGTAGTCCTCCTCGTATTTCGCCCGAAGCGAGTCGGAGAGGAGGGCGAAGCGAAGCGCCCCGTTCCGCTGTGCCAGAGACTGTGCCCAATCCTCCGCCGTCTGCTGCGCATCTTTCGGCGCCAGCGCCGATTCCAGCTGCTCGATGCGCAGTGCGTCCTTCCCGCTTTCCGCCGCGGCGGCCGGCACGGCGGAAAACCCCAGCAAAGCGGCCGCAGCCACAAGAATCAATCCCATTTGCACGCACCGTGTCAGAACTCCATGCGTTCCCTTTTTCACTTCAATCCCCCCTGCAGTGTTTTCTCTTCTATTGTAGATGGGAAACATAGGGAAATCAAGAAATCCTGACGGATTTTAACCAGTCTTACGAAACTGTAACCAAGCCCTGTTTTCCGAAAATCCAATTCGAGGCAGTTTCTTGAAGGAAACCGAAAGAAGCGGTATAATGAAGCCGATAAGGGAGGTTTTCGATGAGAAGCAGGGGTTTTTTCATTTTTTTTCTGATATTTGCTATGATTCTTCCGCTGACTGCCTGTTCGGGGGAGCAATCCGGTCCGGCACAAAGCACATCTTCTTCCGCATTGCCCACCGGCTCGGCCGTCATCGTCGGTCCGGGCGGCGGCAGTTTGGGAAGCGTTCCGGCGGCTTCCTCCGGGGAAGTCACACCCGTTTCCTCAGGGCCGGAACAGGTTTCCGTCACCATTCCGGAGGGCTTCACGCTCTCTCAGATCGGGGACCGGCTTGAGGCGCGCGGGGTCTGTAAAAAGGCGGATTTCGTCAAGGCCTCCCAATCCTATGATTTCAGCTATTACCCTCTGGTCAGGCAGATTCCGGCGAACGCGCACCGCTGTTACCGGCTGGAAGGGTACCTTTACCCGGAAACCTATGAGTTTTTCGTCGGCATGAAGCCGCAGGACGCGGTGGGCAAATTTCTGCGCGTCACGGAACAGGAAATTAACGGGAAGTATTCCTATTCCGGCATGACTGCCGATCAGGTGATTACGCTCGCCTCCGTCATCGAGCGCGAGGCTCAGACCCCGGACGACATGAAAAAAGTTTCCTCGGTCTTTCACAACCGCCTGAAGCAGAAAATGATTTTACAGGCGGATTCCACGCGCGACTATTGCAACCAATACCTGATTCCCGTTTTCGGGGACAGCTCCAAATATTATTACAATACATACCCGAACCGCTCACCGGGCCTGCCCGCCGGACCGATCTGCAACCCCGGTGCTTCGGCGCTGGACGCTGCCGTTCACCCGGCCGACACCGATTTTCTGTATTTTGCAACCGGTACGAATCATAAATTTTACTACGGTAAAACCGAAGCGGAGCGCGACGCCCAAATGAAGGCCGACCATGTAACCGTTCTGTACGCCGACTGAGCTCCGATTCCTTTCCGTTTCACGCGGTAATTCCCGCCGATTTCGGGCAGACTACCCGAAGAAACAGTGAAACGGAGCGATGGTATTGGAGACCCGGGAAACGCGCAGGCAATTCAAAAAAATGACGGATACGCCGATCCCGCGTCTGGTGTGCTCTCTGGCGGCCCCAACCGTCGCGGGAACGCTGGTTTCCGCCGCCTGCAGCCTCGGGGACGTCTACTTCGTCAGCCGGCTCGGCACCAGCGCCGCCGGAGCTTTCGGAGTGGCTTTTCCGCTCCTGACGGTGATGCAGGCCGTCGGCTACACATTTGGGATGGGTTCCGGAACGATCGTTTCCTGCGCGCTCGGCAAAAAGGACCGCGAGACGGCGGACGCCGCCGTTTCAACGGCTTTTCTCCTGTCGCTGCTGCTCGGCGGCGCGGTGACGGCGGCGGGCCTTCTTTTTTTAGGCGGCCTGCTTCGCTTTCTGGGCGCTACGCCCACCATTCTTCCGTTCGCAGTGCAATACGCGCGCCTGCTCCTGCCCGGCGCCCCTATCGTATGCGCGTCGTTTGTTCTGAACAGCGATCTGCGCGCGGAAGGGCGCACGCTCTGGTCCATGGCGGCGACCGTTTCCGGCGGAGCGGTCGGCCTGTGCCTCGACCCTGTGCTGATGTTCGGGCTGCACATGGGAATTTCCGGCGCAGCGGCGGCCTACGTTGCCGGGCAAACCGTCAATCTGCTGATCCTGCTGTTCTGCTACTTCCGCGGAAAATGCATCGCGCGCATCCATGTACGGCATGCCTTCCGGAAGCGCTGTCTCCCGGAGATTCTTCGAACCGGAGCGCCGTCCCTGCTGCGGCAGGGGCTCGCGAGCGCCGCGGCAATTCTGCTGAACGTTGCGGCCGCCGTCTACGGGGACGCCGCGGTGGCGGCCATGTCGATCGTGGGACGCGCCTTTTTCTTCCTTCTCGCCGCGATTCTCGGCTTTAGCCAGGGGCTTCAGCCCGTGGCTGGCTACAATTTCGGAGCCGGGGAGGCGGGCCGGCTGAAGCAGGCGTTCCGCTTTTCCGTTCTCGCCGGGACCGGCGGGCTGGCGCTTCTCTGCGCCGCCGGGTTCTGGTTTGCGCCCGGAATTCTGGCTTTCTTCCGCGGCGACGATCCCCGGGTGCTCTCGATAGGCACCGCCGCGTTCCGCTACCAGTGCGCCGTAACGCCGCTGCAGGCCTTTGTGGTCGTTTCCAATATGCTGTTTCAGTCCGTCGGTCGGGAAAAGGAAGCCTCGCTGATCGCTTCCCTGCGCCAGGGGCTTTGCTTTCTTCCCTTCATCCTGACTCTGCCCTATTGGATCGGTCTGCCGGGTGTGGAACTGAGCCAGCCGTGTGCCGATCTGCTGTCCTTTCTGGTCAGCATCCCGGTCACGCTCCGCTTTCTGCGGAAACTGGGCCGGACGGACCAGCGCGGGCTCACGAATTTTCCCGGCCGATAATCCAATCGGGATTTCTAAAAAAGTCAGATCGTCGAAAATCGTGCAGCCAACACAGCAATCAAGATTGCAAAGCAATTTTGCGGGTGTGCGATTTTTCGACAATCTGAAGGAGGTCTCATTATGCCGCTGAATGAATCGGACCGTCTGTTTCTCCGAAACTCCCTCCCCTTCTGGGAGGCCCTTTCGGAGGAACAGAAGCACCGTCTTGTGACCGCTTCCGCTTCCCGCCGCTATTCAGCCGGTGCCATTTTGCATTCGATTGGTGACTGTGCCGGGCTGTTCCTGCTGAAAACCGGCGAAGCGCGTACATATATCGTTTCAAGGGAAGGGCGAGAGGTCACCCTGTTCCGCCTTTTTCCCCCGGAGTTCTGCCTTTTTTCGGCTTCCTGCATGCTGAAAAATATCCGCTTCGACGTTACCATCGAAGCGGTAAAGGATACCGATACCATTCTGATTCCAACCTACGTGTACCGGGAACTGAACCAGAGCTGCGTCAAGGTTGCCGAATTTACAAACCAGTTGCTCTCCGCGCGGCTTTCGGAGGTGATGTGGCTCATGGAACAGATTTTGTTCATGAGCTTCGACCGACGTCTCGCGATGTATCTGCTCAAGCGCACCGGAGAAACGGGGGACGGCCGGATTCCCGCCACGCACGAAGAAATCGCAAAGGATCTTGGCAGTGCCCGGGAGGTCGTCACCCGGATGCTCCGGTATTTTCAGGACGAAGGCGCCGTTCAGCTTTCCCGCGGCACCGTGACCGTCGCCGACCGGGAAAGGTTGGAGAACTGGTCAAAATAACGCCGGTTTCCGCAAATTTATTTTACAATCTGTATTTTACTTCCCGTTATGCCTTTTTGTACTACAATTTGCCGGTCGATCTGCTCCCGCAGTTCGCTGACGTGCGAGATGATTCCAACCATCCGATCCCCTCCCGCGATGCCCGCGAGCGTAGAGATGGCAAGCCTGCGCGATTCGTCGTCAAGCGAACCGAAGCCCTCGTCAATGAACATTGTTTCGATCCGCACGCCACCGGCGTTGCCCTGCACGACATCGGAAAGCCCGAGCGCAAGGGAAAGCGACGCCTTGAAGGCTTCGCCGCCGGAAAGGGATTTTACATCGCGTACTTTTCCGGTGTAGTGGTCCAGTACGTCGATTTCAAGCCCGGTCTGGGAGCGCAGGTCGCTGTCGGAAACGCGCCGCTGTAATGCGTAGCGTCCTTCGGTCATCCGCAGCAGGCGCTTGTCCGCCTGTTCCAGGATACGTCCGAAATACGACGCCTGCACATAAAGCTCAAAATTCAGCTTCTGCCGTCCCGAAAGCCCGCCGTTTGCCGTGCGGGAAAGCGTGCGCACGCAGGTGTACTCTTCCTCAAGCTTTGCCCGGCCCGCAAGAGTTTCCCGCGCGCGCAGAGCGACGGTCCGGTTGCCCTCCAGCCGCACGGTTCGTGCGCGGAGGGCTTTTTCATCCCCCTCGGCCTCCTGCTGGGCAGCGGTTAGGGCAGCTTCGATGCGCTTTGGGTCGTCCGGTGTCTTCTCCTCTGTTTCCCCGGTAAGGCGCTGTACGGTTTCCCGCGTGCTGCGCCGGTCGTCGCGAAACTCGGTGAGTCTGTTACGCAGCCGTTCGGCCTGCTCCTGTGGGAGCAGCATCGATAGGTATTCGGCTTCGTCGGCAAATCCGGCTTCCGCAAGCTTTGTGAGATATTCCCTGCGGCAGCGCTCCGTTTCTTCCCGCGCCGCCGCCAGCTTACCGCGGTTATCGGCCTGAACGGCCGCTGCGCGGTCCCTCTCGTTCAGGCACGTGCGGTATGCCTTTTCCGCTTCTTCCAGAGCGCGCTTTCCTGCTTCCAGCTCCTTCGACCACACCGCCGCCGCGCGGTCCGCTTCCTCGGGTGACGGAAACGGAAGCGCCGCCAGCAGGGTCTGAATGCCGTCGCGGTGCGCTTTGAGGGAAGCAAGGCTCTCACTCTGCTCTTTTTCCAGCCGCTGTTCCTTTTCCGTCTGTGCGGCGGAAAGCTCCTCCAAACGTTTCAATGCGGCGGCGCTCTCTTCCTTTTCCCGACAGAGAGCTTCCAGTCCGGCCAGCTGACGGGCCAGCGCTTCCCGCTGTTCCCGCACGTTTTTCCCGGCTTCCACGACCTTTTTCCGGAGGGTGGCGGCATCCGCCTCGCCTGTCGATTCCGCAAGTACCTCGGCGGCCGCTTTCCGCAGATTGTCCCCGTCCGCGCGGAGTTTTGCCTCCGCTTCCTTCATGCTCAGGGCAATTTCCTGCAAACGGACGCGGCAGCGTTCCTTTTCGGCTTTCAGGCGCTTCAGCGCTGCCTCGTCCGGGGCCTGCTCCGTCAGCACCGCCTTTTGCGGATGGCTGCGGGAGCCGCAGACTGGGCAGGGCTCCCCCTCTTTCAGGTCAGAGGCCATCAGCCCCGCCTGCTGGCGGAAAAAGACCTGCTCGGCGCGGTCGGATTTTTCGCAGGACAGCCGAAACGCGGATTCCGCCTCTGTAAACGCTGCCTTGTGCTCCTCATACTTTCCACCGAGAGCGAGCACGCCGTCGATCCCCCGGATGATTCTCACCAGCTTCTGCATCTTCTCCTCGGCGGCTTGAAGCTCGGTGCGGCAGGAAAGGCGCTGAACCTCCGTGTCCTTCAGTTCCTCCAGACGTGCGGAAAGCTTCTGCCGTTCGGCCTCCGAAACCGCCCGGTCCCTGCGGAGCTTTTCCAGAGTCCGCTCCGCTTCCTCCAAAGCGCGTTCCAGAGCGGCGGCTTCCCTCTGCAAGGCGCGAATCTTTTCATAGGCCGGTTTCGCACCGGCAAGGCTACGGAGCTTCCCCGCGAGCTCCTCCCGCTCCGGCTCCCGGCCGCGCTCCGCTTCCCACGCGGTCTGAAGGCCGGCGAGAGCCCGGTTCTTTTCATCGATTGTCCCGGAAAGCCGGTCCAGCTCAAAATCAAGCTGACGTGCGGCCTTTTCCTCCCGCTGCAGCGCCTGCTGTGCGGGAAGGACCTCCGCACGTGCCCGTTCCGAGCGGCGGAGGCGCTCCTCCGCCGCGTCCATTTCGCCTGCCCTGCCTTCCAGCTCCGCATCATGCTTTTTCGCCTGATCCAGCGCTTCGAAAGCCCGGGCGAGGTTCCGGGCGGAAGCGAGCTCCCCGGCAAGGCGCTCAATTTCACGTCGACGGGCTGCAAGACGCTCCGTTTCAGCGCCGGCCTCCGCCTCATCCCGGCCGATCGACTGCTCCAGCAGTGCCAGAAGGCGGGGCGCCTGATTGACGTCGTTCTTGTCAAGGGCTTCCTTCAGCGCGTCCTCTGCAAGAATTTCTCCATCCGCCTGAATCCCGGAAAGGTACTGCAGAATACTCCGGGCGCCCTCTTCATACTGCCGTTTCAGCATAAGCTCGCGCTCTTTCAGGTCGTCCTGAATGTTCCGGTACGGCTCCGTGCTGAAAAGCCGCCGGAAAATTTCCGCCCGCTCGGCACTTTCCGCAAGCAGAAGCGCCAGGAACTCCCCCTGAGCGATCATGGAGGTCTGCTTGAACTGGCGGTAATCCAGAGCCAGCAGCTCCGTGATTTCCTGTGTCACGCGGCTGCTTCCGGTACAAACAGAGCCGTCCGGGCGCGTGAGCGCCGCATCGGCGGCCTCGTCCGTCTCCCCGATCCCCCTCTTTCTGGGGCGCCTATAGCTTGGGTTGCGCCGAACCGTATAGTTTTTTCCGCCGTGAGAAAAGGCAAGTTCCACAAAGGTCTTTGTCTCCGGGAGGGCAAACTGGCTCCGAAGGTACTCCAGCGTGCGGACGGAGCCGCTCACCTCGCCGTACAGCGCGAAGGAAATCGCGTCGAAGATCGTGGTCTTGCCCGCACCGGTGTCCCCGCAGATGAGAAAAAGCCCGCCGCCGAACGGCTCAAACGGGATCTCCGCGCGTTCCGCATAGGGGCCGAACGCGCTCATGACAAGATGAAGCGGCTTCATTCCTCCACCTCCAGAGCTTTCTTTACGACCTGCCGCATCACGGCGGTTTCGGCTTCGGTCATTTCCTCCCCGGTCTGATCCCGGTAAAACTCCGTGAAAAGCTCCAGCGGCGTCTTGCGGGAAAGGTCGCCGTGCGCCGCCGTCGTTCCCTCCGAATCCGGTTCGGCGCCGCGCTCAAAATCAATGCGCATCAGGTTCGGGTAAACCGCCCGCAGCTTGCCCACCGCGTCCGGCACTTCGTCCCGATCCGTCAGAACGGCCCGTATGTAATCCTGCGAGCCGCCGCTTTCGGCCGCGCAGGCAAGCAGCCCGGCAATCGGGCCCTTGATTTCCCGCAGATCATACTTTGGAGTAAGCGGAAGAAGCGATATTTCCACCCGTCCCGGTTCCCCCAGCTCGACGAGCGCCACCGATTTTTGCTGCCGTGCCTCCGAAAACGAATATTTGAGCGGCGAACCGGAATAGCGGATATGGTCGCCGCCGATCCGCTGCGCGCCGTGCAGATGCCCGAGGGCGACATAGTCGAACCCCGTAAAAACTGAGGCATCCACATTATCCGCGCCGCCGACGGAGATCGTTTCGGAATCGCACCGGAGCGGTTCTTCCCGCCCGGCGGTGACGAACTGGTGCGCCACCAACACATTCCTTCCCGCGCTGCGCTCCGCCGCCCCGAGCGCAAGCCGGACGGCGGTTTCAAACGAATCCACGGCTTCTTCCGGGAAAAACGGAGCAACGGCGGCCGGTTTCAAAAAGGGAAGCAAATGAACGCGCACCGTGCCGAAGGAATCGGTCAAATCGACAGACTCCGGCCGCCCCCGAAACGAGCCCGCGATGGTCACGCCGGATTTTTGCATCAGGCGGCGCCCGAAATCGAGGCGTTCCGGCGAGTCGTGGTTACCGCTCGCGGCAAGCACCGCGGTGCCGGTGCCCGCAAGTTCCGTCAGAAAATCGTCGAGCAGGGTAACCGCCTCAGCCGAGGGCACCCCGCGGTCGTACAGGTCCCCGGCGATCAGGACGGCATCCGGCTTCGTCTCCTCCACGATTTTTAATATCTGTTCCAAAATAAATTTCTGGTCATCCAGCATGCTGAACTCGTTGACCCGTTTCCCGATGTGGAGATCGGAAAGGTGCAGAAGTTTCATGATTCCGCTTCCTCAGTGGTCCAGAATTTCGATCCAGTAGCCATCCGGATCCTCGATGAAATAGAGGCCCATCTCCTTGTTTTCAAAGCAGATGCAGCCCATCCGGCTGTGCAGCTCGTGCGCCGCCTGTTTATCCGGAACCCGGAACGCAATATGGATTTCGTTGTCTCCCAGATCATAGGGCTTCTTCCGGTCGCGGAGCCAGGTCAGCTCCAGAACGTAATCCGTTTCGCCGTCGCCCATGAAAACGAGGGTGAAGGATCCGTCCGGTGCGGTTTTGCGCTTACCCTCCTTCAAACCGAGCGCCTGCTGATAAAAGGCAATGCTCTTCTCAAGATCGAACACGTTAAAATTCGTATGAAGGAACCGTGAAGTCATTAAAAATCCCTCTTCCTCTTATATTTTTGAATTATTATAACACAAAATAAGGCCCGCAGTCATTCCCGTTTTCGGGGATTCCTGCGGGCCGTCTTTTATTTTTCTTCGTTTGACACACCGGCGAGATCTT
Source organism: Bacillota bacterium (assembly GCA_023460155.1). Lineage (GTDB taxonomy): Bacteria > Bacillota > Clostridia > Oscillospirales > Acutalibacteraceae > Caproicibacter. Next base: position 33,737 of record JAEWRF010000031.1, read on the forward strand.
TGATGACTTCCCCTGCGAGGATGAACCCAGCGACCGGCGGAACGAACGAAACACTCCCCGGAATGGCCCGCCGGGCCGCGCATTTCCGCCTTGTGCCCGGCGGACAGACGCAGTGTGAACGGCAGCTGATGGTGCTGTCGTCGATCGGCTCGAGCGGCGGCTCCTTCGAATAGACCACCTTCAGGGAATCGATGCCCCGCACGCGGCATTCGTGGCGCATCACACGCGCAAGCGGGCAGACGCTGGTTTTGTAAATATCCGCCACTTCGAACCTGGTTGGGTCGAGCTTATTGCCCGCGCCCATGCAGCTGATGACCGGCACCCCGGCCTTTTTGCAGCGCGAAATCAGTTCGAGCTTCGCGGAAACCGTATCCACCGAGTCAATGACGTAGCTGTACGCGGAAAGGTCGAAATCGTCGGCGTTGGCCGGCGTGTAAAAACAGGGAAACAGCTCTACGCGGCAGTCGGGATTGATCGCGAGGATGCGGTCCCGCATCGCCTCCACCTTCGGTTTCCCCACCGTTTCCCGGGTGGCGATGAGCTGGCGGTTTAAATT
>JAEWRF010000032.1 GCA_023460155.1 Bacillota bacterium
ATGTAGCACCGGCGCCGGTCAGCTTGACGCCTGCCTGCGCGCAGAGGGAAACCACGCGCTTCGCGCATCCCTTCGTCACGTCCACGCTGACAAAGTAGCCGCCCTTCGGGCTGGTCCAGGAAGCGACGTTCTTTCCGCAAAGCTCAGCGTCCAGCTTTTTGAGAACCGCTTCAAACTTCGGCGCAATCAGCGCGCGGTGCTTCTCCATCTGGGCTTTGATGCCGTCCTGATCCTTCAGGAAGCGCACGTGGCGCAGCTGATTCAGCTTATCCGCGCCGATGGTCTGGAACGAATACCGGTTTTTCAGCACTTCGAAGTTTGAACCGCCCGCTGCCATCGCGGCGACGCCGGCACCCGGGAACGTGATCTTGCTGGTGGAGGCGAAGAAAAACGCATGCTCCAGCGTTCCCTGCTTCTCGCACTCCTCCCACAGGTTCAGAAGCTGATCCGGCGTGTCCGTCAGTTCATGCACACAGTAAGCATTATCCCAGAAAATGCGGAAGTCCGGAGCGGCGGGTTTCAAGGCCGCAAAGCGGCGTACCGTTTCATCCGAATAGGTGATGCCCATCGGATTAGAATACTTCGGTACGCACCAGATCCCCTTAACGGAAGGATCGGCGGCCAGCTTTTCCACGACGTCCATATCCGGCCCGGCCGCCGTCATGGGAACTGTGACAAGGTCGAATCCGAAATATTCTGTTACGGCAAAATGCCGGTCATAACCCGGGGAGGGGCACAGGAATTTCAGATGTTCCTGCCCGGCCCACGGCTTGCAGCCGGAAAAGCCGTGCGTCATACCGCACGCGACGGTGTCGAACATCATATTCAGGCTGGAATTGCCTCCGATGATCACATTTTCGGCTTTCACGCCCATCATTCCGGCCATCAGGGTACGCGCCTCAGGCAGACCGAGGGCAACGCCGTAATTGCCGCAGTCGTCCCCGGACGAAGCAGTCAGGCCGGAGGAGGAGTTAAGTACGTCGAGCATGGGTCTGGAAAGATTGAGCTGGTCGGCACCCGGCTTGCCGCGCGCCATGTTCAGGTTCAGCTTCTTCGCCTGAAAGCTGCGGTAACGCTCTTCCAGTTCCGCCTTTGTTTTCTTCAGTTCGGACACAGGCATTGTTAAAAAATCCAACTTTGAGCATCTCCTTCAGATAAACTGCAGAATCCGATTCAAAACATTCTTTATTTTACCCTTAGGGGATGAAAAACGCAAGTCTAAAATATTTTTCCTGCATATCGGCCATTCTTCCAATAAAAACCGGCCGCTTTTCTGTGAATCCCGCCAAAATGTTTTCCCGGTTTACTTTATGTACTGTGCCAGTTCGGTATCCACCTTCTGGATATGGTTGAGGAGCCAGTCCATCAGAAAATAGTTGGTTTTGGAAACCGTGGCGATGTTTACGCCGTTATCAGCGATATCTTTTTTCAGTTCCGCGATCTTGCCGGTAAAGAAATTGTGCATCGCCTTGTGCTCCACGACCTTCGGGTAGCCGCTCGTCTTTTGAAGCCTTTCCTCGTCACCGAAATGCTTTATGGTGTAGCTTTCCATAAATTCCAGCGTTTTTAGGATTTCGTCTCTCCCCTTACCCTTGTTGCACGCGTCCAGGAGGCGGTCGATCCGGTCGCAGAGTTCCTTATGCTCGCTGTCGATCAGGGCCACACCGATTTTAAGACTGTCTTTCCACATCATAATTGATAGCACCATCCTTTTTCATTTCTGTTATCCATAATTCTATATCTCTTAGAGCAGTTCTGCCGGGGAATCCTTTAGAATTCAGCCGATCCGGTCGTACGCGGGAAGGGCAGCACATCGCGGATGTTTGCGATGCCGGTCAGGTACATGACCATGCGCTCAAAGCCGAGACCGAAGCCCGCGTGCTTTGCGCCGCCGTAGCGGCGGAGGTCAAGGTACCAGCCGTAGTTCTCCGCGTTCATTTTTGTTTCCGCCATGCGCTTTTCCAGCACCTCAAGGCGTTCCTCGCGCTGACTGCCGCCGATGATCTCTCCGATGCCGGGCACCAGCAGGTCGACCGCCGCGACGGTTTTTCCGTCGTCGTTCAGGCGCATATAAAACGCTTTGATCTCCTTGGGATAATCCGTCACGAAGACGGGCTTTTTATAAATCTGTTCCGTTAAATATTTTTCGTGCTCGGTCTGCAGGTCGGAGCCCCACTCCACCGGATATTCGAATTTCTCATTATTCTTCTTAAGGAGCTCCACCGCTTCCGTGTAGGAGACGCGGGCAAAAGCGGAATTGACAACCCCGTCGAGCCGTGTGCGGAGGTCTTTGTCAATAAACTGGCCGCAGAAAGCAATATCTTCGGGGCAGGTCTCAAGGACATAGCTCACCACATATTTCATCATGGCCTCTGCCAGTTCCATATCGTCTGCGAGATCGGCAAAGGCGATTTCCGGCTCGATCATCCAGAATTCCGCCGCGTGGCGCTGCGTATAGGATTTTTCCGCGCGGAACGTCGGGCCGAAGGTGTAAACCCGACCGAACGCCATGGCCATGCATTCCGCCTCCAACTGGCCGGAAACGGTCAGCGAGGTGTGCTTGCCGAAGAAATCCTGCGAATAGTCCACGGCTCCGTCCTCTGTTTTGGGGACATCAGCCGGGTCAAAGGAGGTAACGGTAAACATCTCCCCGGCGCCCTCGGCGTCGCTTGCGGTGATGAGCGGCGTATGTGCGTACACGAACCCCCGCTCCTGAAAAAAGCGGTGAATCGCGTAGGCCGCCGCGGACCGAATTCGGAACGCCGCGCTGAACGTGTTGGTGCGCGGGCGCAGATGCGCGACCGTGCGCAGATATTCAAGCGAATGCCGTTTCTT
>JAEWRF010000033.1 GCA_023460155.1 Bacillota bacterium
GCCCTGAACACTCCGGAAGTGAAGAAATTCATTGAGGAAAAGTACAAGGGCGCGGTAATTCCGGCCTTTTAGAAAACCGTACCCGGAAGACCGGTCGCACGTTCAGGAAACGGGCCGGTAAAAAAAGCGTATCGGGAAACAAAACCATTGCCTTTCCGAGCAGTCCTGCCGAAAACGCCGGCAGGACTGCTTTTGCGCTCGGCGGCATCAGTCACGGAAAGCTCAAAAAGGTTGAAACTCCCTTACGAGAGGGATATACTAATCATTAGAATAATTGAAAAGGATTACGGAAATCGATGAACATTATTATTACGGCGGGCGGGACAACGGAGCGGATCGACCCCGTGCGGAAAATCAGTAATATGGCCACAGGAAAACTCGGAAGCCTGATCGCGGAGGAGTTCGCCCGGCAGAGTGGCAAAAAGATCAAAAAAATCTATTATATCTGCGAAAAAGGTGCTGTTATCCCGACGCTTGACTGTGTGGAACTTGTTTCGGTTGAGGGCTCGGAAAGCGTGCAGAATGCCCTTTCCTCCCTGCTGACCGACCGGAGGATCGATGCCGTTGTCCATTCCATGGCGGTCAGCGATTATACCGTGGACCGCGTAACTACCGCCAGGCTGCTTGCGGATTTTCTGGCGGACAGACTATTTTCGGTGCACCCCGGTCAATTTGAAAGCCCGAATGCTCTGGCCAAGGCAATTGCCGAATGGATCCGGCAAAACGACTGTCTTTTAGATAGCCGCAAAAAGCTTGCCTCCGATTACGAGGACCTGATTCTTTCCATGCGCCGAACCCCGAAACTCATCCGCACAATAAAAACACTGCAGCCGTCGACTGTCCTAGTCGGCTTCAAGCTGCTGAACGGAGTGGAGAAACAGCAGCTTCTGGAAGCGGGATACGGGGTGCTTGAAAAAAGCTCCTGCGATTTCGTCCTCGCCAACGATCTGACCGAGATCGGGCCGAACCGACACGTGGGATATCTGCTCTCCCCCGACCGCTCCTGCACTCGACTTGAAACCAAGGAGGAAATCGCGCAGGCTATCGTCCGGAACGTGCTGGGCGCAATCGACAGGAGGGAAACGATTCCGTGAAGAATATTCTTTTAGGTGTAACCGGCAGTATCGCGGCCTACAAAGCCGCCGACATCACGAATCTTCTCACGAAGGACGGCCATAACGTCGACGTGATCCTGACGAGAGGCGGGCATGCGTTCATCACACCGCTCACCCTTCAGACACTTTCGAAGAACCGAGTCTACACCGATGTTTTTCAGGAAGATTACCCAAGGGAAGTAAAGCATATCTCCCTCGCAAAAAAGGCCGACCTGTTTCTGGTCGCACCGGCGACCGCCGACGTGATCGGGAAACTGGCGAACGGCATTGCGGACGACATGCTCACTTCGGTTGCGCTGGCCCTCCGGGGAATCCCGAGGCTGATCGCGCCTGCCATGAACACGAACATGTACGAAAACCTGATCGTGCAGGACAACCTTGAAAAGCTTCGGAAATACGGCTTTGAGATTATCGAGCCAAAGGAAGCCCTGCTCGCCTGCGGCGACCTGGGGAAAGGTGCTTTGGCCGACGTGGACAACATTGTGAATACGGTCGAACAATATTTAAAATAAAAGGGAGCTTCATGGAACAGGTCAATTTTTCGTCAATCAATGGAATTAAGGTCGGACACGCCCAGAACTTTGAAGCCGCTACGGGATGCACTGTAATCCTTTGCGAGGAAGGTGCCGTCGCTGGGGTCGACGTGCGCGGTGGGTCACCGGGCACTCGGGAAACCGACGCACTGAATCCAGTAAATATACGCAAAACCATTCATGCCGTATTGCTCGCGGGCGGAAGTGCATTCGGTCTGGATGCGGCCGCCGGAGTAATGCAGTATCTGGAGGAACGCCACATCGGCCGGGATGTGAAGGTCACAAAGGTGCCGATCGTCTGCGGTGCGATCCTGTTTGATTTGAAATGCGGGGATTTCCGCATCCGGCCCGATAAAGCGATGGGCTATGAAGCCTGCCGGAATGCTGTCGCCGGAGATTTCTCCATTGGGAGTGTGGGCGCGGGCACAGGGGCAACGGTCGGAAAGATTCGGGGCCCGAAATTCGCAATGAAGGGCGGGATCGGCTCATTTGCTCTGAAGTCGGATGATCTGGTTGTCGGAGCCGTCATGGCCGTAAACTGCGTGGGAGACGTCTACGACGCAGAGACCGGCCGGATCATCGCCGGATTGCTCAGCGAGGACCGGAAATCCGTCGGCGGAACGGAAGACTTTATTCTGGAACGCTCCTCCGGAAAAGACTTATTCAGTGAGAACACAATCATCGGCGCCGTGGTTACAAATGCAATTTTGACCAAGGCGGAAGCAAACAAGCTGGCCTCCGTTTCGCAGGACGGGATCGCCCGTGCAGTTTACCCCGCTCATACGACGTTTGACGGGGATACAATTTTCACCATGGCAACCGGGAAAATAAACGCGGATTTCAACGCTGTCTCGATTATGGCGGTACGAGCCGTGGAAAAAGCCATTTTGGAGGCCGTGAAAAGGGCGGAATCGCTGGCCGGATTTCCGGCGTATCAGGATCTTTTCCCAGACGGAAACGACAAATAGAGCAACCATCCTTGGGTAAAGGAGCAAATTGCAGTCGAGGTTTTTGGATTGCCCTCCAAGCGAATTGCATTGGCATAAGCAATTGAAACAGTTAAGCTTCGCATTGTGTTTACACTCTAAACC
>JAEWRF010000034.1 GCA_023460155.1 Bacillota bacterium
TACCTCAACGGCAGCAAGCTCTTTGTCGCCACCGTAAATCCCGATTTCAAGAGCGACACGACCATGAACCCCACCGTTAAGGGTGCCTATACCTTTAAGATTACCGCCAATGCGGCTCCGGCCGTCACGGTCGGCTCCGGCAACTTCAAGCTTACCTTTGTTTCGAAGTCCGGCAACGACTATTTCTACAAAATCACATCCGCAAGCAAGGTCGGAAGCTCCGCCGGTATTTATGTAAACGGCACAAGAATTTTCATCGCCTTCGTAGGCTAAACGATCCGCTTAGCGGGTTCGGCAAACCATTGTTTTCCCTAAAACTGATCTCGTTGTGATTGTGCGGCATCGGCCCGGATTTTCATCCGGGCCGATGCTTTTCATATGGTTTTCATACATACAGCTGTCCCCGGCCCGAAGAAATACAGAGCGCGTATTTCTCAGACCGGGGACAGTAATATTCGCGAAGACGTTAAGGGTCCGTCCGGAAACGGGCGGAACAGTCTGTTTTATTCAAACGGATTTTCGGTTTTGTAAAGCATTCCCTTCGGCTGGTTGAACGCGATCTCCGGAATGCCGAGTGCGCGGAATACCGTAAACAGCGCGCTCCCCGCGTGGGCAAACGCCACGGCGCCGTGGTGCGGGAAGTGCCTCTCGATCAGAACGTGGCGGTAGAAACGGCCCATTTCCGGGATTGCGAAAATTCCGATGCCCCCGAAAGAACGGGTCGCTACCGGCAGAACCTCTCCCTGTGCGATGTAAGAGGTCAGCTTGCCTTCGGCGTTCCCCTGAAGGCGGAAGAACGTAATTTTACCGGGCGCGATGTCGCCTTCCAGCGTACCGCGGGTGAAATCGGGCGTTCCGCCGTTCTCAAGCAGACGGTTCTGAATCAGTTGATATTTGACCGCCGCGCCTTTTGCGAGCTTGCAGAACGGAGTATTCCCACAGTGGAAGCCCATGAAGGTATCTTTCAGCGCGTAGGGATACTTTCCGGCTACGTCGGATTCATAAAGGTCGCGCGGCACACTGTTGTTGATATCCAGCAGCGTGACGGCGTCGCCTGTTACGCAGGCCCCGATGTATTCGCTCAAAGCGCCGTAGATATCCACTTCGCACGCGACCGGAATCCCGCGGGAGGTCAGGCGGCTGTTGACATAGCAGGGTTCGAACCCGAATTCCTTCGGGAATGCGGGCCAGCACTTATCCGCGAAGGCCACATATTTGCTGGAGCCCTTATTGTCCCTTGCCCAATCGAGCAGAGTAAGCTCAAACTGCGCCATGCGCGGCAGAAGATCCGGGTAATGGTTCCCGTCGACTCCGAGCTCCGCAGCCATATCCGCCGCCACTTCCGCAATTCGGGAATCGTCCTTGTGCGCTTTGTAGGCGACCAGAAGATCCAGCTCCGAATTTTCCTGTACCTCAACGCCGATGTCGTAAAGCGGCTGAATCGGCGCATTGCAGGCAAAGAAATCCTGTGGGCGGGGACCGAAGGTAATAATCTTCAGCGATTTGACGCCGATGAGTGCGCGCGCTGCCGGCACAAAGTCCGCAATGCTCTCGGCAAGTTCCTCCGCCGTGCCGACCGGGTACTCCGGAATCACAGCGGTAAGGTGACGCAGGCCGAGGTTATAGGAACAGTTGAGCATGCCGCAGTAGGCGTCTCCTCTGCCGTTAATCAGGTCCTTCCCGGTTTCTTCGGCGGCGGCAACATACATGACCGGGCCGTCAAAATATTTCGCGATCAGGGTTTCAGGCGTTTCGGGGCCGAAATTGCCCAGGAACACCACCAGAGCATTGCATCCGGCCGCTTTGACTTCCTCGAGGGCCTTCAGCATATCCTGCTCATTTTCAACCGTTGTTTTGGCCTCGTAAATTGTGCCGTATTTCGCCGTATAGGAATCCACAATCGCTTTTCTTCTCTTTTCAGAGAGGGAAACGATAAAACAGTCACGGCTGACGGCGATGATTCCAAGCTTTACTTCAGGGATATTCGTCATGTCAAGTCACTCCTTTGTTTCATGAAAGCTCCATTTCAGAGCATCGTAGAATTTTATGTATTGCGCATAGTGTTCCTCATAGCGCGCCACATTTGCCGTTATCGGCGCCGTCACGCTTTCCGAACGGATCAGCGGTACGGTTTCCTCCAGGCTGCCCCAGATACCGGCGGTCACGCCCGCCGCCAGAGCGGCGCCAAAGGAACCGCCCTCCGCGCTGCCGTATACGGTGCGCACGGGAAGATTAAAAACATCCGCAAAGATCTGCCGCCAGAGCGGGCTTACCGCGCCGCCGCCGGCAATGACAATTTCACTGGCGTCTTTCGCCCCGATCAGTTCGTATACCTGACGCAGAGAGAAAGCGACGCCCTCCAGAACCGCACGTGCGAAATGTCCCTTGCCGTGGCGGGCGGTTACGCCGAGAAACGCACCGCGGGCAAAGGGATCGTTCAGAGGCGCACGCTCTCCGGAAAGGTACGGAAGGAAAAACATTCCTTCACAGCACGGAGGGACTGAGGCCGCCTCGGCATCCAGCAGAGCAAACGCGTTTTTACCCTCTTCTTTCGCTCTCCGGGTTTCATCCTGCCCGAGCGAGTTCCGGAACCACTGATAGGAACCTGCCGCCGCCAAAGTCACGCCCATCGCACTGAACGAGCCCGGCTCGTTCCCGCAGAAAACCTGAAGCATCCCATTGGGATTCGCGGTAAAGCTGGCCAGCCCCATGGCAACGACGCCGGAGGTACCGACCGTCACCCCGACCCGGCCGGACTTTGCCAGACCGAGACCCGTAGTCGAAATCACGGCGTCTCCGCCGCCGCCGCCGACGGGGATTTCCTCCGGAAGCCCGGTGCATTCCGCCGCGGCCTGCGTCAGAAACCCTGAAACCGCTGTGGACTCCACCGCTTCAACAAACAGCTCCGGATCCAGACCCGCTTTCCGGATGAGGTCCACAGCCCAGCGGCGTTCCCTCACGGAGAAAAGCCCGGTTCCCGAGGCATCGGAAACATCCGTTTTCAGTTCCCCCGTCAGTTTCAGGCGGATATAGTCCTTGGGGTTGATGATATGAACGGTTTTGCGGTAATTCTCCGGTTCATTTTCCTTCATCCAGAGGATTTTTCCGCCCGTATACCCCGTCAGCATCCGATTATTGGTAATCGACAGAAGCGCGTCCTGTCCTCCTGCCAGTTCGGTAATCTCGTCGCACTGCTTTCCGGTTCTCTGGTCGTTCCAGAGAATGGCACGCCGCACCACGCAGTTTTCGCGGTCGAGCGCAACCATGCCGTGCATCTGGCCCGAAAGGCCCACGGCGCATACCTGCCTGCCCCTCAGCGTCGGAAGAATTTTCCGGATTCCGGCCGCCGTGGCGTTCCACCAGTCTTCGGGGTCCTGTTCGGACCATCCTTCCTGCGGAACATAGCAGGGGTACTCTTCCGTAACGGAGCCCAGAATCACACCGGAGTCATCCAAGGCAAGAATTTTGCACCCGGAAGTTCCGACGTCGATACCAAGAACACATCTTTCAGCCATTCTATCTTCTCCTTTCCGCTACCGCAGTGAAACATTCCATCCCTGCAGACCGACAAAAGCGCCGTCAGCCTGTAAACCGGATTCCTGGTGCGCAATCAGCCACTTGTTTCTGGCAAACAGCAGTTTCGCTTCCCCTTCCTTTTCCGGAACGGTTTCCAGCGGGAGGTTAGTGTTCCGAGGCAGAACAACCGCGTCCCGGAAACCCTCCGCCGATGCGTTGCACGGAGCAAAGTGAAGCGTGGTCGCGTACAGTTCCACCGCGGTTCCGGCCGGAACAAGGAACGCTTCGACCCTCTCGGTATCATAGGTAAACGAATTCGCGTCCACATCCTGCTGAGAACCGAGCAGAAGAATCAGGTCCGTTTCCGCGATATTGATTTCGGAACTCCGATGATACTCCAGAGCATTGAGCAGGTAATTGCTGCCGTTGCAGTAGCCCAATTCGATCGGCAGTCCGCCGAATTCCCGGTTCTGCAGCACTTTGAAAATTTCCAGTTTTTCCAGTTCCGGGTCGGAGGCGACATAAACCGTTGAATCCGACGGGCAGGGGGTCTTTTTCAGCTGATTTAAAAGCGGAGCCCAGTCAATCCCGGAAATGACCCTGCCGTATTTTCGAAACCCTTCATCCCGGATGGATTGAATTTTGATTGTTTCACTCATACTGATCACTGTCCTTCTGATTTTTAACTTTTAAAAAATACTTTTCATAAAGTATGATATCATTTTACTCGTTTCCTGTCTACCGCATGAAAGAATAAAACGCCGCACACACTAAAATAAAACACTTAAGTAAAACTTGCAAAAAAATCGATCCGGATATAGAATACGAAACAGATTCGTGCTATGATTTTTACAAAAGAATCCGTCAAAATGAGGGAAGAGTTCCAGCAAAATGATTTTTCCCGGAAAAAGGTGTGTTAGGTTTGAATAATCTTCAGGTAAGAGATGTAAACAAGAACAGAATCATGAATTTTCTTTATTCCAACAATGGAGCAACAAAGCAGAACATTGCCGATTCCCTGAGCCTGAGCATGCCCACCGTCTCCCTGATTTTAAAGGATCTCGAAAAGCGCGGTCTGGTCATGAAGTCCGGAACACTGAAATCTTCCGGCGGAAGAAAACCGTTTGTCAACTCGCTGGACTACGGTGCCCGGCTCTCCTGCGGAATCGAAATCACGCAGAATCATCTCCGCTTTGTGGTGATCGACCTCGGGGAAAACGTCCTGTTTTATAAAAAGATCCGTGAGCCGTTTCAGAACAACGATGACTATTTCAAAACTCTGGCAGAAGATCTGGATCTCTTCCTGCAGGAAAACCATGTGGACCTTTGCAAACTGCTTGGGGTCGGCATTGCGGTTCCCGGGCTGGTGAATACGAAAGCCGACCTTCTGGAGTACAGCCCGACGCTGCAAGTAAAAGGCCTTCCGATCGGCAGCCTGAAGAAATACATTCCCTACCCTGTCATGCTCAACAATGAAGCAAATCTGGCCGGATTGGCTGAAATCTGGAAAATAGACGAAGTGGAAAGCGCCGTTTTCCTTTCCGTCAACAAGGGCGTCGGCGGAGCGATTATCATCGACAACAAACTCTACAACGGCATCAACGGATATTCCGGAGAATTCGGTCACATGACGATCGTACAGAACGGGCTGCCCTGCAGCTGCGGAAAAAAAGGCTGTCTGGAAGCGTACTGCTCCACAAAGGTTTTAACCGAGCCGAATTTCGAGGACGTGGATGATTTTTTCGCGGCGCTTGAAATGGGCAATCAGTACTGCAAACAGAAATGGGACAATTATCTGGATTACCTTGCCACCGGCGTCAACAATATTCGTACGGTTTTCGACTCCGAAATTATTATCGGCGGCGAAGTTGACCGTTACCTGGAAAAATACTCCGACATCTTTTTGGAAAAGCTGTTTGCTCTACATTCCTTCGGAGGGAAAACGGACTATCTTCATTTCAGTAAATTCAACGATAAAGCGAGCGCCATCGGCGCCGCGCTGCTGCAGATTGATTCCTTCCTGAACGATTAAACCCGGCGGGCGGAAGAGAAAAAGACAGAAACAGAACAAACCCGGCTCCTGCCGCCGGAAAAGCGCAGTTCTTTTGATGGATTTACCGCCGGTCGATATCGTCGGGAAGGCTGCTGCCGTCCTCCCCGGAGAACTCCGGCCCACTTTCGCCTGCCGGTACGGCAAGCGATTTTTTATACTGCCGCCATGCATAGATGCAGAATGCAACGGATGTCAGCAGAAAGACTGAACTGGCGAGCACCGTAACCCAAAGCGGCAAAGAGGTGGTGTGCTTCACCGCCGCCTCGACAATTCCTTTTGTCAGATACAGAATATAAAGTGCCACCAGAATGCGCAAAGTCAACTTGACTTTGGCATTCTTTTTTTTTGCGCGGATTTCATCCGGTTCCTTCTGCATATGCATATCCTCCGCATTCCAAGGAGCTCGTAAAAGTGCCTGACCGGGAATAAATTTTACAGGCCGTGCACGCCGCGCTTTAGAGTTCTTTTCCCACGATGTGAGAAGCTCCCGCCGCGCGGCGCCCCAGCCTCAGAAACTGTCCTCCCGGATATTTTCAGCTGTACACTGGGACCAGCCTAAAGCCGGTTCCGTTTTATTGCTTGCCTACCTTATGGTTCGAAACAACGTCAAAGATAACGGCCGCAAGAAGCACGGCGCCTTTAACAACATACTGCCATTCATCCGGCAGCCCGTAAATCGACATGCCCTGATTCATAACGCCGAGCAGAATGGCGCCGATCATAATTCCGGAAACCGTACCGGAACCGCCGTAAGCCGATGCGCCGCCGATAAAGCAGGCAGCGATTGCATCCATTTCGTAGGAGTTCCCCATGTTGCCGTCGACGGAGCCGATGCGGGCCGCCACCAGCAATCCGGAAAAGCCGGCTAATACGCTCATGAGGAAGTAAGCCCAGAAATAAACGCGTCTGGGGTCAATACCGGAAAGTTTTGCGGCCTTTTCGTTGCCGCCCACCGCGTAGAAGTAACGGCCGAATGCGGTTTTCATGGTAATAAACGCGAAAATCAGCACGACCAGAAGGATCCAGAGCAGCATGACCGGAATGCCTTTATAGTTGGCGAGCTCCCAGCAATACGCAATGATCAGGATATCGATAATGATAGTTTTTATAATCGTGGACACGATCGAGTCTACCGCATAGTTCTTTTTCACCTTTTGAGCCCGGCTGGTAAACATCAGAACCGTCAGCAGAACTGCAACCGCCGCGCCGACAATCACCGCCGACGGGTGAAAGAACTTGGTATCTATCCCGGGGACGTCAATATACGAAATAAAGGTGTTGAGGAATGTTTCATTCTGAATATTGACGGTCTTGGAAGCCAGGACAACACGGCCGAGGCCCCGGAACAGGAACATGCCAGCCAGTGTGGCAATAAAAGGAGGGATGTGAATATAGCCGATCCAGAAGCCCTGCCAGATACCGATTATGGCCGCAATTGCCATTGCGATGATGATCGTGGGCAGCGCCCCCATGGAGTTCTGATCCATCAGCTGGGCTGCGACAGCGCCCACAAGGCAAAGCGTTGCGCCGACCGAAAGGTCGACGTTGCCGCCGGTCAGAATGCACAGCAGCATGCCGCATGCCATAACCAGAACGTACGCGTTCTGCAGCAGCAGATTGGAAATGTTCTGTGCATAAATGAGTCTGCCGTTGGTCAGAAATGTGAAGAAAATAAACACCACAACCAGAGCAATGGTCATTGTGTACTTTTTAATAATGGATGATGCCTTTGTAGTCATGTTCATGCTTCTGCCTCCTACGCGTCCTTTTGTTCATCTGAAAGGGCTTTTTTATCGGAATGGAGAATGGCGCTCATGATTTTCTCCTGCGTTGCTTCGCCGCTTCCCAATTCGGCAACCAGGGAACCTTCGTTCATAACGTAGATTCGGTCACACATTCCCAGAAGCTCCGGCAGCTCGGAGGAAATCATAACAACCGATTTTCCCTGCGCGACCATATCGTTCATGATACAGTAAATCTCATATTTTGCACCCACATCAATGCCGCGGGTGGGTTCATCCAGAATCAGAACCTCCGGATCCGCAAACATCCATTTGGAAAGCAATACCTTCTGCTGATTTCCGCCCGAAAGATTTCGGACGAACTGATGCACGGTCGGCGTTTTGATGTTGATGGCTTCCTTGTATTTTTCCGAGACGTGGTTCTCCATGCCGACATCAATGATGCCTCTTTTGTCACAGACCTTTTCAAGCCTCGCCATTGTGATGTTCTTTGCGACCGTATCAATCAGAACCAGCCCGTTGGTCTTTCGGTCCTCGGTCACGTAAGCGAGTCCCTGCTTGATGGCTTCCTCCTCGGTTTTCAGGTGCACCTCTTTGCCGTCAAGGAACTCCTGGCCGGAGATCCCGCTGCCATAGCTCTTGCCGAACAGCGACATCGCCAGTTCGGTGCGTCCTGCGCCCTGCAGACCGGAAAATCCGACGATTTCGCCCTTATGTACATGGAAACTGACGTTGTTGACCACTTGTTTTTCCGTGTAAACCGGGTGATGAACGGTCCAGTTTTTCACTTCCATGCCGATCTCTTCGCTGACCTTATGTTCTCTGGAAGGGAAGCGGTTGGTAAGTTCGCGCCCTACCATTCCCTTGATTATGCGGTCTTCGTCGATTGTGCGGTCTATGTTGTCGATAGTTTCGATTGTCGCGCCGTCGCGAAGAATGGTGATTTTGTCGGCCGCGTAAGCGACCTCGGACAGTTTATGTGAGATGATGATGGAAGTCATGCCCTGCTTTTTAAACTGCAGCAACATGTCCAAGAGCATTTTTGAATCTTCTTCATTCAGGGAGGAGGTTGGTTCATCCAGAATCAGCAGCTTTACATTTTTGGAAAGTGCCTTCGCAATTTCAACCAGCTGCTGTTTTCCGGTTCCAATATCCTTAATTAAGGTTGTCGCCTTATCCTTCAGGCCAACTTCCTGCAGATGCTTCTGCGCCTGACTGTAGGTTTCGTTCCAGTCGATGCCGAATCTCCCCCTGCGCTCATTTCCAAGGAACATGTTCTCACCGATGGATAGCTCCGGGATCAGGGCAAGCTCCTGGTGAATAATAACAATGCCGAGTCTTTCACTGTCATGGATATTCTTAAATTGGCATTCCGTCCCGTTATAAAGTATGGTTCCCTCATATTCTCCGTATGGAATGGTCCCGCTCAAAACATTCATCAGAGTCGATTTTCCTGCGCCGTTTTCGCCCACCAAGGCATGGATCTCACCGCGCTGCACTTCCAGATTTACATTATCCAACGCTTTAACGCCGGGGTACAATTTTGTGATGCTTTGCATGGTTAAAATATTGTCCGGCATGTGAATGCCCCCCTGAACTATGTATTTAATCGCGGCTTTTGATAAATCAAAGAGCGGGCGGGGCTGAAAACCCCGCCCGACACAAGCCGTATGCTGTTATTTCTTTGCTTTCGGATATTTGCCGTCCATCGTGTAGTATCCGGTGTCGACAAGTTCTTTCTGAATATTGTCCTTCGTTACAACAGTCGGGACCAGCAGATAGGAAGGAACAATGCCTTTTTTGTTGTTATAGGACTTCGTATCATAGGCGCATTCAAACTTCCAGCCGGCAGACTTGATCAGGCTCTCGTCCGGCTTCTGTCCGCCCAGCATAGCCATACCGATGTCCAGCGTGGCAACTGCTTCGTTCGCAACCGCTTTGTAAACCGTCATGGACTGTTTGCCGTCGATGATGTTCGCGAGGTTCGCTTCGTCGCCGTCCTGACCGGTGATAATCGGGGTGTTGCTGCCCTTATAGTCGGAGCCGATTGCCTGAGTGACACCAAGTGCGGTGGAGTCATTGGAGCAAAGAGCAACATCCAAAGAGGTCTTGCCGTCGGAATAGAAGGAACCCAGAATGTTCTGCATGCGGTTCATCGCGTTCTTGGTATCCCAAGACTGCGTAGCAACCTGCGAGAAAGCTTTCTGCCCGGAAGGAATCTTCAGAATACCGGCATCAATGAAGGGTTTCAGGGTATCCATTGCGCCGTTGAAGAAGAAGTTCGCGTTGTTGTCGGCAGGATCGCCTGCGGTAAATTCGATATTGTAGGTCTTGGATTTGTCATCCACCTTCAGTCCAAGCTTGTCAACCACGAATTGGCCCTGCAGCTGACCTACTTTGTAGTTATCGAACGACACATAATAGCTGATCGCATCGGTGTTCATGATCAGACGGTCGTAGGAAATAACCGGGATATTCGCGCTCTTTGCGGTGTTCAGAACATTGGAAAGGGAATCGCCGTCGATCGCCGCGATTACGAGGAGATCCACCTTGTCGGCGATCAGATTCTCGATATCCTTCACCTGCTGATCGATCTTGTTGTCGGAAAACGTGAGCTGGACGCTGCAGCCCTTGGCCTTGAACTGATCCTGCAGGTAAGAACCGTCACGGTTCCAGCGCTCCAGGGATTTCGTCGGCATGCAGATACCGACTTTCTTTCCACCGCTCGCCGCCGGTGCCGCCGCCGAGCTTGCCGCTGCCTGTGAACCCGCGGGTGCAGGCGCTGCCGAACTCTGGCTCCCCGAACCGTTACTGCAGGCGACCATCGATGCGGTCATCATGCAGGCCAATACCGCTGCTATTAGTCTTTTCATCAATACTTTCCTCCTTACAAACTCTCCTGTTTAATTGATTGCAAAGCTCAGAAAAGGCAAAGAACACCCCGCCTGAGTTTTGAATCTATCAGATTTTTCTCCGATTCCGCGGCACTGCGGAACACCCAAAGCATATGTACGCGTAACCGAAGGAAAAACCACGCAAAATAAATGGGACCATCTTTTAGCAAGGCATTTAGTAAAGTATTTAGTAAGTAATAAATGTAAAAACTTTTGTAAATGATATTTATTTAAGTGTCTAAATCATATAGCATATGGGCAGTAAAGTCAATATATTTCTGTGCACTTTTTTATTTTTAGTCAATATGTTCAAGATTTAATTTGCATATTTAGGAACAAATACAAATTAAACGCTTTCTATATATTTCTTAATATAGTACCAGGCAACGCCCATCATGTTCGCTCTGCGCGGATAACGGCCAAGCTTTAAGTACTCCGTATCGTCCTCAAAGGTATCCCGCTGCGCCACCATTTGCTTGAGCTCCGGCATATACGGTTCCAGGTACTGGGAAAGGAATCCGCCCAGAACGACATCGCAGTCCAAAGCCATATGAATATTGTTGATGCCGATGGCGAGATGTTCCAGAAAATCCTTCCAAAGAATCTGATAATCCGGATTTCCCCGTCTGAGCCCCTCAAAAAAGCCCTCCACCGAAACGCCTATTTTTGAGCTGATGCGAAGGGCGGAACAATAGGCCTCCAGGCATCCCCGCTTCCCGCAGTTGCAGGGCAGTCCGCCCGGTTCCACACACATGTGGCCGAATTCTCCGCTTCTCTTGCTTTTTCCGTAATACTGCGCGCCGTTGAGGAAGACTGCGCCGCCGACCCCGTTTTCAAGATATAGGTAGGCAATATTGTTTCCTACGGTGTTCCTTAAAGCAAACCACTCCGCAAATCCGGCGCTGGTCCCGTCGTTTTCGATGTAGGTCGTGTAGGGAATCGGCTCCCGGATCGTGCTCAGGCTGATATTGTGCATGCGCAGGGTCGGCGAAAGCTTGACCTCATCCTTTTCCTCATCAAGAACAGCCGGCAGCGTGATTCCAACGCCCAGCATCCGACTGCGGTCCAGCCGGTTCTCATTGAGGAACCTTTCCAGGTCCTTTGCGACCTTCCCGCCGATTTCATCACTTTTCAGGGATCCCATCTCATTTTTCTGATAGGCCAATTCTTTTTGCTTCAGATCCGAGGCGAGAAAGTGTATTTTATCCGCTGTGATGGAAATTCCAACCGCGAATTTGATATCGCTGACGATGGAGTATCCGATCGGACGCCGGCCGCCCGTCGATTTCTGCACCTTCCCCACGTCAATCAGCCCGGCGTTCAAAAGTTCCGTGATATTCCGGTGAACGGTGGGCAGACTCAACCCCAGTTTTTGCGCAATTTCATTCTTGGACGGGGGTGAGACGGATTCATAGATAAAATTGTAAATGCTGTTTCGCGTCAGTCTTCGTCTTTCGGTTACAGGGATTTGTAGTTCCTTCATCACTGCTCACAACCATTCATTACTTTTGCAAAAGTACTTTATTTATTATAATAGACATATCTTCCGCTTGTCAATCTCTTTCCCTTGAATAATCGTACAAAAGAAGATAGCGGGTTTTGCCTTGCACCGCCTTTTGACAACCGCCCAAAACCGTTGTATGATGCAGATGACAATGGGATTTTTAAAATCAGGCCGGCCTATGCAAGCCTGCCGTACGATTGCGGCGCGGGTCGTCTGCAAATACATTTTGGTAAAAGTTCCGTCTGCTGCCGCTTCCTTGAGAAGGAACAAATTGACGGAGATTTAAAGAGTATGAATGGATAAGACGGACGAAGAAAACGGAGGTCTGACGAATGCCGCGGATTTTTTTGGTTGAGGACGATAAGGCCATCGCGAAAAACCTTGTGCTCCTGCTCCGCTCGGAGGGATTTGCCGCCGCCCATGCCTCTACCCGGGAGGAAGCTCTTGCCGCGCTTGCCGAAAACAAATTCGACCTTGCGCTGATTGATATATCTCTGCCGGATGGAAACGGCTTCACGGTTTGCACGGAGATCAAAAGGACGCAGGATATTCCCGTGATCTTTCTGACGGCTTCCGGCGATGAGGCGAGTGTTGTTACCGGGCTTAACATGGGCGCGGACGACTATATCACCAAGCCGTTCCGCCCGCGGGAACTGATTGCGCGGATCGGAACCGCCCTGCGAAAAAGCGGGCGTTCCCCTTCGGCCTTTGAAATTGGCGGGCTTTCCGTCGATATGGCGAGCGGCATCGTGAAAAAGGACGGCAGCGAGGTTTTTCTTTCCGCCCTGGAGTACCGGCTGCTGCTGGTGTTTGTTACCAACCCCAAAAGCATTATCACCAGGAACAGGCTGCTTGACGAATTGTGGGACGCCGCCGGCGAATTTGTCAATGACAATACTCTGACCGTGTATATTAAGCGTCTGCGGGAAAAGATTGAGACCAACCCGGCAAACCCGCAGATCATTGTGACCGTTCGCGGAACGGGCTATCGATTGGGGGACGGGCATGCTTCGGAATAGAGAGCTTCGGCCCTTTGCCGTCCTGTTCGCCCTCATCGCAGTTGCCGCCGCGGCGGTCGGATTCGCAGTCAATACGGCTGCCGGAATTCTTGCCCTCGCTTCCTCCGCTGCCTTCGGCGCAGTGTTCTTCGCGTTTACCAGAGCCCGATATAGAAGCATCGCGCGGATTTCTGACCAAATTGATCTGGTGCTTCATAACGCCGACCATCTGTACATCGGCGAATCGGATGAGGGCGAACTTTCCATTCTGCAGAGCGAAATAACCAAAATGACGCTGCGTATCCGGGAGCAGAACGACGCGCTGAAAAAAGAAAAAGAACATCTGGCCGATTCTCTTGCCGACATCGCCCACCAGCTCCGAACCCCGCTCACATCCGTAAACCTTATTCTGTCGCTGTTAGAGAATAACCCGGACGAGAACGAACGGAAATCGCTGATACGGGAAACAAAGGAACTGTTCGACCAAATGGACTGGCTGCTTACGTCCCTCCTGAAATTGTCTCGTCTGGACGCGGGCATCGTAGTGTTTCAATGCGGGCCGATCGATGCCGGCGACTTGATCCGTGCCGCGCTTCGTCCGTTCCTCATCCCAATGGATCTGCACAGTATCGATGTGAAGACAGATGTTCCGAAAGGGATCGTTCTTTCGGGCGATTCCGGCTGGCTTTCGGAAGCAATTCAGAACATCCTCAAAAACTGCATGGAGAGCGCGGGCGAGAACGGAAAAATTGAGATTGCCTGCACGGATAACCCTCTGTATACCGAGATTATCATCCACGACAGCGGCTCGGGCTTTGAAAAAGAAGATTTGCCCCGCCTGTTCGACCGGTTTTACCGCGGAAAAAATCCAAACGCAGCAGGGTACGGAATCGGACTTGCTCTCTGCAAAAGCATTATCACACGGCAGGACGGGTCGATTACCGCAAAAAACGCCCCGGAGGGCGGCGCGGTCTTTTCCATTCGTTTCCCAAAGTGACGATTCTCTCACCGGAAAGTCACAGAGCTGTAAGCTGAAAGCTTTATGCTATGGGTAACGAAGGAGGATCTCAGAATGGAATTTTTAAAAATCGATAATCTATGCAAGGTCTACGGCAGGGGCGAAAGTCAGGTTGCCGCGCTTGACCATGTTTCGCTTACCATTGAAAGAGGAGAATTTACCGCAATCATCGGTTCCTCCGGTTCCGGTAAATCCACCCTGCTGCACGCCATCGCGGGTGTGGATATACCGACAAGCGGAAAGGTGTATCT
>JAEWRF010000035.1 GCA_023460155.1 Bacillota bacterium
CCGTCAAGCCCCGGCATTTCGCCAGAGTTTATTGTTAGCATATTCGGCCGGGAGAGTTTTTTGATTCTCCCGGCTGTTTTTGGGCTTATTTCGCATCGCAAAAATCGTGCCAGACAATTTTTATAACCTATTGAAATTTCGGAGGAATTATGAGCTACTGCAATATTTTTGACAGCCACGCCCATTACGACGATCCGGCCTTTGACCCGGACCGGGAAGAACTGCTCTCACGCATTCTGCCGGAATCCGGGGTCTGCACGGTTGTCAACTGCGGAGCCGACCTTCCGTCCTCGGAGGGGTCGATTGCCCTTGCGGCAAAGTTCGGCTATTTTTACGCCGCCGTCGGCATCCACCCGGAATGCGTCAAAGACGCGCCGGCGGACTATATCGGGCGGCTGGAAGCCCTGATCGGGAAGCCGAAAGTAGTGGCGGTTGGCGAAATCGGCCTCGACTACCATTTTAAAGAGAATGCTCCGCGCGAAACGCAGATTGCCGCTTTTGAGCGGCAGGTTGAGCTGGCGAATGCTCACGGCCTGCCGGTCATCATCCACGACCGGGAAGCGCACGGCGACACACTGGAAGTTCTGAAGCGGCTGAAACCCGCCGGCGTGGTGCACTGCTTTTCCGGCAGTGTGGAAATGGCGCGGGAGGTTTTGAAGCTTGGAATGTACATCGGTTTGGGCGGAGCGGTAACGTTCAAAAACGCGAAGACCCCGGTTGAAGTAGCAAAAATAGTTTCTGCGGATCGCCTGCTGATGGAGACGGACTGTCCGTATATGACGCCGGTTCCGTTCCGCGGCACGCGGAACGATTCCTCAAAGATCGCATGGTCGGCGGAAAAAATCGCGGAGGTACGGGGCGAAGAGGTTCAGGCGCTTCTGGATCAAACCCGGAGGAACGCCGAAGCCCTGTTCCTGTCACCGTCATAAACAGCTTTTTTTCCGTCCGCCGTTTCCTCATTCGCTGTTAACCGCTGTTACTTTTCCGTTGGCGATATCGAGTTCATAATAGCAGGGAGGATACGAACTGGTGTCTCCCACGCTTTTCATCTGAATCGTCCTGTACCGGATATACCCGCCCTTATACTCCGCCGTAACGGCAGTGCTGCCATTTAAATTTCCGAAGTCATCCGTGGTGCAAACCGCCGTTTTTCCGGAGCCGTCCAGCCTGACCTTGTCGATTTCACCAAGCGTATTAAAGTAGTAGACCCAGTTTCCGACCAGACACGGACACAGAACGGGATCATTTACTATGACTTTATCGCCGGTGGCACCTTTTTTCCGTACGTGCAGCTTGTAGCCGTCCTGACTGCTGTCATAGGCTTCCCAAGTACCGTCCGTACTGGTTTCAACACCGTTGTCGTAGTTCTTCGATTCCACACTCGGAGCAGGTCCGGAAGAGGATGAGGCAGCACCGGACGAGGATGATGGGGCAGGCATCTTACTTTGGGGCGTACTGCTTCGGGGCGCGTCGCTCAGGACGGTGGATTCCGCGCTTTGTGAACTGATGCTCGAGCTTGGGGCAGTTTGTTCGGAACTGGATCCGCCGTTTGCGGGCTGCACTGATTTTGTCCCGCAGCCAGGCAACAGAAAAATGCCGGCAAGGGCTCCCGCCAAAAGTATATTCCCAATTTTCATGAAACGCCTTCTCAATTTGTTTTTTCCACAATTCTTATGAATGAGCTCATCCGTCAAAATGAGCATAGAAAACCCGGGATTTCTCCCGGGCTTTTTGTTGTAAGAAATAAGGTTTATTCGTACCGCAGGGCTTCGATCGGGTCGAGCTGGCTGGCCTTTTTAGCCGGATAATATCCGAAGAAAACACCGATCAGCATGGAGAATGCGACGCTGATCAGGATCGTCGGCACGGAGATCACCAGGCTCATATTGAGCAAGTGCACCCCGACCGCGGCAAGCCCGATGCCGGACAAAATCCCGATCACCCCCCCGATCAGACAGATGATGATGGATTCCACGATGAACTGCATACGGATGTAGCTGCTGCGTGCGCCGAGTGCCTTGCGGGTCCCGATTTCTCTTGTGCGCTCCGTCACGGAAACCAGCATGATGTTCATCACGCCGACGCCGCCGACGAGCAGAGCGATGGCCGCGATGGCTGCCACCGCAACCGAGAGCGTTCCCAGCACGGAGGTCACCTGGCTCAGCATATTCTCTTCGTTATAGACGCTGCAGGTGTACTTGGGGTTGTTCACATACAGCTTTTTCATATAGGCTTCCAGCTTTTTAGTGAACTCCGCCGTGTCCTCCACACCCTTCGGCTTGAGCTCAAAGTTGGCGTAATTCTGGTTCGCGGCTGTTTCCTTCGTCACGCTGATCGGAACGTACATGGTCGTGCGGACATCCTTCCCGGAAGCGTTGCCCGACATCATGCCAGACTGCTGGCTTTTGTATACGCCTACAATCGTATAGCTCTGCGTGCTGTCGTCGGTGGAAATATCCACTTCCTTGCCGAGCGGATCTTCGCCGCTCCGGAACATATTGGAAACCAGCTTGTCGGAAACAACCGCCACATGCCGGTGCCCGCTCATATCGCGGTCCTGCAGGTAGCGCCCGCTGATCATCGTTACGTTTTCCACTTCCACAAAGCCCGGATTGGTGCCGTAGATCGAGACATTGGCATAATTGTGGCCGTCTTCCGCTTTGCCTGTTCCCACCTGATCATAAAGCGCGACGGCTTTGATCTCGTTTGAAAATTTTTTCTGCATGGCAGTGATCTGGTCTTCGGTCAGCAGGTCGCTGTCGTCCATCTTGTCGTCGCTTCCGCCGCCCATCTGGTTATAGATGCTGTCGTTGTCGCTTCTCGCTACATAGACGTAGATATTGCTTGCACCCATACTTGACATGGTGTCGCTGACGTTCTGCGTCACCGCGTTTCCGATGGACACGATGGCGATGACGGAGCCGATGCCGATGATGATGCCCAGCATGGTCAGGAAGGCGCGCATCTTATTGGATTTAAGGCCCGCGACGGCCAGAAGAATGTTTTCTTTCAGGAACACTCCAGCTGCACCGCCTTTCCTGAGCCGGGACGGTCGTTGATGATCATACCGTCACGGATGGTGACGACGCGGTCCGTTTCCTCCGCAAGCTCCGGATTATGCGTGATCAGCACAATGGTTTTTCCGTCCTTTTCATGCACCCGGTGGAACAAATCCATCACCATGCGGCCCGTC
This sequence comes from Bacillota bacterium, assembly GCA_023460155.1. GTDB lineage: Bacteria > Bacillota > Clostridia > Oscillospirales > Acutalibacteraceae > Caproicibacter. The sequence continues at coordinate 3,194 of JAEWRF010000035.1, forward strand.
TCCGAATCCAGGGCGCCGGTGGGCTCGTCGGCCAGCAGAATTGCCGGGTCGTTCGCCATTGCCCGCGCGATGGCCACGCGCTGCTTCTGCCCGCCGGAAAGCTCGTTCGGCTCATGGTACATGCGGTCCTCCATCCCCACAAGAGCCAGCAGCTCTTTGGCGCGGTTGGTCCGTTTTTTCCGGTCAAGCCCGGCATACAGCATGGGGAGCTCCACGTTTTTCAGTGCGTTGTTGCGCGGAATCAGGTTGAAGGTCTGGAAGATGAAGCCGATCTTTTTATTCCGCACGTCGGACAGCTGATTATCCGTCATTTTGGAAATCGGGATTCCGTCCAGAACATACGACCCGGAGGTCGGGCGGTCCAGAACGCCGATCATATTCATCAGCGTACTTTTTCCGGAACCGGAGGCGCCCACGATGGCCACGAAATCCCCCTCCTGCACCGTCAGGGAAATCCCCTTCAGAATGTGGAGTTCGTTCGGCGTACCGATATAATAGTTCTTAACAATATCCTGCATTTCAATAATGTTGCGGCACATGGTTACGCCCCCTTGGCAAGCTGAAGAATATCGCCGGCCTTCACGCCGTCCGGATTATTCACCACGATGGTGCCCTCCGTCAGGCCGGAGCCGGAAATCTCGACGGAAACGTCGCTCTCCATGCCGGTTTTTACCGGGACTTCCTTTGCGCGGTAAAGGGTGCCCTGCTTCTGGGCAATAAACAGCGATTGGGTTCCGTCCGGCTTCTGAACAAGCGCGTCGTACGGCACGACGAAGATCCCGTTCTTCTCCTGCTCCACAATCTGCAGCTTTGCCTTCATGCCGATTTTCAGGTTCGGGTTGCTGCCGGTCACCTTGATCTTGGCCGCAAAAGTCACGTCGCTGGTGCCCTCCGTGCTCTCCGTCGCGGCGGGAGCCACGCTGGACACCACGCCGGCGATTTCTGCGCTGCCGGTTGCATCCGACTTGATGATCACCTTTTTGCCCGCCGTGATGACCGCCGCATCCAATTCCTTGATCTGCGTGTCGACAATCAGGTCGCCCGTATTCTCAATTTTAAACAGAATCCCGTTTGGAGCGACGCCGACGGTTACGTTCTTGTAGGTGATCGTTCCGTCCGCAGGCGCCGTGATATTGGAGTCCTGCATGTTCTGCTGCAGCTTTTCCAGCGACGCCCTCTGGCTTTTGTCCGCACATTTCGCCACGGCTGTGTCGTACGCATTCTTGGCGGCTTTCAGGTCCTGATCCGCCTGATTCTGCGCGGCGGTCATCGACTGCTGCGCGGCGCTGTAATCGCTGACGGCCTTATTATATTTCACTTGCTCCTGGTCCAGCTCCATTTTGGAAAGCTGGCCGTTCTTATAAAGATACTGGTCATATTTCCAGGTGCTTGTTTCGGCATCAAGAGCCCCCTTGGAAGAGCTCAGCGTGGATTTCGCGGTCAGCAGGCCGTTGCTCAGGTCGTTGTTATAAACATACATGGCGTTCGAATAATCCGACTTGGCCTTTTGCAGCGAGAGATCTGCCGAGGTTTCTGCGTCGGCCGTCGCGTACTGCTGCTGCTCCAAGTCCTTCTGCAGGCCTTTGCTGTCCAGTACGGCGAGAACATCGCCCTTTTTGACCACATCACCGACCGAAACACACGTTTTTGCAACCGGGGCTGCAAGGGTTGTGTAGACGTTGACGGGATTGTCACTGTGGACCGTGCCGGAGACGCTGACCGTATTCTGAAGGGTTGACTTTTTCAGCGTGGTGGTGGCGATTCCCGTATGCACGCTTTTCGCCTTTGACTGCAGCGAGCAGGAATAGGCGATTCCAATGATTCCCACAAGAATAACAGCGAGAATGATTATTTTTTTCTTGGTTGGACGAAACAGCTTTTTTATCATTGTTGAGCGCTCTCCGATCCGGTTGCCGTATAGCCGTTTTTCATATTGTTATAGCTCATAAGGGTACTGTACGCGTTGCTCTGTTCCTTCGCCGCGGCTGCCTCGGCCAGGAGCAGGTCGAGGTTTGCCTGGTCGACCTTCGCCTGCGAGGAAAAGCCCTGCGCAAGCTTCTGCTTTTCCACCGCCAGATCGTTTGTCTTCCGCTCTACGGTCTGCGTATCGAGCTGCCAGGTCTGGTAGGAGCTCATCATGGAATCGTAAAGCTGCTGGAATGTGGCCTTGCGGCTGCTGATGGTCTGCTGCCAGCTGATGTAGGCGTTGTCGATGGTGGAGCTGCTGTTGGAAAGATCATCTTTCGTAAAATCATAATTCTGTTCCGCCGCGATGATGTCGGCGTTGCGGGTGACCATCAGGATCACATCCGCGCTGTAGCCGATGGACGGAATGCTGGTAATATCCATATCCGCCGCGGTGACGGGCACAATTGTAAAATTCACGCCGTCCGGTATGTTCAGCAGAGTCTTGAGCTCCCACTTCTCGCGGACCACCTTGCTCTGCTGCTCATCAAGGGCATTTTTCGACTTGCTTGCCTGATCCCGGGCGTCGTTGTAATCCTTCTGTGAGATATACCCCCCGCCGAGCTGGCCGCTCTTGAGGCTGAGCGTCTTTTTGTCGTTGTCGGCTGAAACCTGGTCGGCCTGAAGCTGGACATTATCCACGCAGAAGCTGATGTACTGCTGTTTTGCACTCAGCACCTTCTGCTGCACCTGCTGCTCGTACTTTGTCTGAGCAATTTTATAAGCGTTGGCCGCGCTGCTGTCCGAGTTTGGATTGCCCTTCTCAACATTATACTGTTCTTTAGTGTTGCGCAGGTCGTTTTCGATGGTTTGAATATCCTGATTATAGTCGCACATGATTTTCTCAATGGTGCTCATCGACACGGTAACCGGCGTGGCCGCCTGTGTCGCCTGTTCCGCCGCAAAGGCCGGCAGCTCCGGCGATACGGCCAGCGCGGCAATCAGCAAAAGGCCGATCCATTTTCTCATAAATCATTCTCCTTTGGGGAAGATCTCTCCCCGTTTCCGGCTTTGACGGTCTCCGGATTTCCCTACGGACTTCCTTGCCCGCCGCGCGCCGTTATTCTTAACTATAGCACCCTGACGTTCGGGCCTGTCAATAAAGCAAGTAGAATTTACAGTCTGTTAACAGAAAATTCAGCAATTCCTTTTCCCAATACACAACCTTCCGAAGTCGTCTCTTTGTCTCATTTTTGTATTACTTGTTTAGTACAATAATACTGCTTTCCACGCTTTTGTCAATCCTGATTTTTCACCAAATCTTCATTTTGGTAAGAAATTAACGAAATCGGCTGCCGGAAATAAGATTTCTCGTACGGAAGGCACAAGAAACGCGGACTTTTTCGGAGATTTTTCGTTTGCCGGGGGGTAAAACGGCAAAAAAATCCCGACCGGTGACCCGGCCGGGTCCGGAGAGGCGCCTTACGCCTGTCCGATTATGAAAAAACTCCCAAAAAAGTCATTCCGGTTCCTGCGCCGACACCAGCATCGCCAGAACCGTGATGTCGTCGTCGTGACCGTCCCGCCGCCGCGCGATTGCCTGCGAAACGATGGTTTCCGCAAGTTCCTGCGGAATTTTTCCGTCCCATTTCTCCGCTTCCGTACAGATCCAGTCGCTCCCGGAGCTCAGCGCTCCGTCCGACATCAGAAGGATCAGGTCTCCGGCCGCCACAGTCTCGGAAAATTTTGCGAAGCGGGTATCGTTCAGGATCCCGACCGGCAGACTGGGCGTGTCCACCAGGACCGCGCGCCCCGACCGGCGGATTATGCTGACCGGTGCGCCGGCCTTCAGAAATTCCACACCCCCGCTGAAAAGATCCAGCGAAAGCAGATCCAGCGTGGAGAGGGATTCGTCGCCGGATTTGACCAGCAGCGCGGAGTTGACGATTTTCAGCGACGCGTCGAAGCCGATGCCGGCCCGCACCAGACGCCCCATGATCCCGCAGGCCATGGCTCCGTCCACGGCAGCGCGGCCTCCCGTCCCCATCCCGTCGCACACCACGGCGATCTGCCGCCCGTTGCCGTCGGAGAAGCTGTCCCAACTGTCGCCGCAGAGCTGGCCGTTGCCGCAGACGTGCTGCGCACACCCGGTTTTGACCCGGAACGCCGGCATCTCGCTCACCTGAATGCGGCATTTGCCCCGCACCGAGCTGACGCACGGCTGCTGGAAAGTTCTCCCGCAGGCGCGGGAAATCTCATCGGTAAGCTCCGCGCGGTTCAGACGCGCGTATTCGACCGGCGCCGAAACAATTTCCACCGTCATCCGGCCGAACCGGTCCGTTCGGCAGCTGACGTCGTACGGCTGGATCCCCGCGAGGCGCAGAGCTTCCTCCACCTTCTGCGCCGCGGTGAAATCGAACCGCTCATACAGCTCCAGCTCTCCGGCCATTTCCTCCAGCATCCGGCTGGTGGTGTCGAACTGATCCGCCACCACGCTGCGCACCTGCTGCGCCCGCTGCTCCGCGGCGTCTTTGACGACAAATTCGCCGTAGTTTCGGTTGACGGTCTCCTCCATCAGGCTCAGGCGGCTGCAGTGGGAAGCGAACGGGGCGCTGAAATCCTCGCGGGAAATGCATCCCTTTGCGCGCAGGCGCTCCGTCAGATCGTTGAAGGAATTCATGCTGTCGTTGAAATTCCGGTCCCAGCAATAGGTCTTCAGCCCGCAGCTTCGGCAGACCTCGTCCACCGCCTTATGGTACACCCCGGCGATATCCGGGGCGCAGGTGACGGAAAGCTTCCGGGAAACCTCCTCCACCGCGTCCGAAACGCTTCCCAGCGCCTTTGCGGCGTAATCCAGCTTCATGATGACGGTCCGGCGCAGACCCTCCGCGCGCGAGGAATCGTCGGTGCGGGAAAAGATGCCGACCAGAGGGCTTCCTATTTTAGCAGGGAGCACCACGTAAATCACCGTGGCCGCCATCACCTCATAGAGACCGTTGATCACCTCGCTCCGGTTCCCGACCTGGAGCGAAGCCACCGTGTTGGAAATGACGAACGCGGCCGCCAGCGCAAGCCGGCCTAGGGGTGAAAACAGCCCCGCCATCAGACCGCCGAGCGCGTAGGCGCCCGAAAGATAGCTCAGCCCCGATGTGGAAAGACTGAAAACGATCCCCGCCGTAATGCCCGCTACGCTGCCCCCGCTCACCCCGCCGTAGCGCGCCGCAAACAGAATGGCCAGAACCGCCAGAATCCGCCCCGCCGAGATGCCCCCCACCGAAAGCCCGGAAAAGGAAAGGAGCAGCACTCCCACCGAAAACGACGCGCAGGTAATTTCCTGCGTGTTCCATTCCCCAAACCCCCGGCCGGAACCGGCGGCCCGGACCGTGCGGGAAATGAAATAGGCGACTCCCCCGGCCAGAAGCGATTCCGAAATGTAAAGGGCAGTCACCGACGTTCCGGAGCCGTTGACCGCCACAATGGCAATCGCAGTCGCCAGCAGCGGCAGAAAGGCTGCGACGGGCGCAAACCACGGATGCGAACGCAGCTTGATGAGGTCGTTGAGCGTCCACCGGATGGCCGCAGCGGCAAGCAAAGCCGCAATATAATGGATGGGAATCACCGCTGCGGAGGGCAGCAGATACCCCGCCGTACTGCCCAGAATTACGCTCCACAACAGAGCATAGGGCATCGCGGCCACCGCCGCCACCCCGAACGGGGCATACTGCCCGAACACGAGCCCGCGCGCGCAGAGCAGACCGACCGTAAACCCGATCAGCTGCTCTGCCGCCGCCTTCGCGGGAGCTGCCGCAAATTCCGAGAACCGAACCCGCTGCGCCTTCGCCTTGGCCATAAAATCACCGCCACAGAAAATTTTACCAGCTTGTCCAGAGATTGACAAATTGATTATACCATTCGTATTTTGTTCGGTTTGTCATAACATGGCGGAATATTTCATCGGATTTGATCGCATTCTTGAATATTTAAGCGGCCATGGTTTTTTTCTGTTCTCCCCGCGCATTCTGTGGTACAATAAAAGATAAATGATTGGAATACAGGAAAGGGCGATGAAATTCATGGAATATCAATTTTCAGACCGCGTGATGACGCTGAAGCCTTCCGCCATCCGGGAAATTTTCAAATATGCGGCGGATCCCGCGGTAATTTCGCTGTCCGCCGGCAATCCGGCCCCCGAAGCGTTCCCCTCGAAGGAAATCGGGGAGATTTCCGTTAAGCTGCTCGCGGAGCACCCCATCGACGTGCTGCAGTACAGCCTGACGGAGGGCTACACGCCCCTGCGGGACCACCTAAAAGGGTACATGAAGAAGAAATACGGCGTCGGCGGCGATTCGGACGATATTCTGATTACAAGCGGCGCGCAGCAGGTCATGGACCTGACCATTAAAACTCTGGTGAACGAGGGCGATACCGTCATCTGCGAGGCGCCCAGCTTCATCGGCTCGCTGAACACGTTCCGCTCCTTCCGCGCCCGTCTCTGCGGCGTGCCGATGGAAAACGACGGCATGGACATGAACGCGCTGGAGAAGGCTCTCAAAGAGGAAAAGAACGTCAAGTTCATCTACACCATTCCGAATTTCCAGAACCCGACCGGAATCTGCATGAGCCTCGCAAAACGCAGGCAGATGTATGAGCTCGCAAAGCGGTACGGCGTGCTGATTCTGGAGGACAACCCCTACGGCGACCTCCGCTTTGCGGGAGAATCGATTCCCGCGATTAAATCGCTTGATACGGAGGGCATTGTCATCTACGCGGGCACCTGCTCGAAGGTGATTTCGCCCGGCCTGCGCGTCGGCTACGCCGTCGCACCGAAGCCCATCATAAACAAGATGGTCGTCTGCAAGCAGGGCGAGGACGTGCATACTACGGTATGGAGCCAGATGATCTGCCACGAATTCATGACCAAATACGATTATGAAGCGCATCTGCTGCGGCTCAAAGACATCTACCGCAAAAAATCGAAGGTTGCATCCGACGCGCTCGACCGGTACCTTACCCCGAAGATCAGCTACCTGCCCATCGAGGGCGGCCTGTTCTTCTGGTGCACTCTGCCGGAGGGGGTCGACATGCCCGATTTCTGCAAGCAGGCCGTGCTCAGCAAGGTCTGCGTCGTTCCCGGCAACGCTTTCCTGACCGATGAGAGCGCACCGTGCAGCTCGTTCCGCATCAACTACACAACCCCGACCGATGAAAAGCTGGTAAAGGGAATTCAGATTCTCGGCTCTGTTGCCGACAAGCTATTATAAAAACTGCCTACGGAGGAAAACCATGGAACCCGAAAAGACGGAAGAACCTAAAAAAATAGTATTCAGTGCGATTCAGCCGAGCGGAACCATTACGCTCGGCAACTACCTCGGCGCGCTGAAGAACTGGATTAAGCTGCAGGACGACTTCGACTGCATTTACGCGCTGGCGGACCTGCACACCATCACCGTGCGGCAGGAGCCGTCTGTGTTCCGGCGTCATACGCTGGAAGCCTATGCGCTCCTGCTGGCCTGCGGAATCGACCCGGAGAAAAGCCCGTTCTTTATCCAGAGTCAGGTGCCGACCCATGCCCAGCTCGCATGGGTGCTGAACTGCTACACCCAGTTTGGGGAACTGCAGCGCATGACCCAGTTCAAGGATAAATCTGCGAAGCACCCGGACAACATCAACGCGGGCCTGTTCACCTACCCGAGCCTGATGGCCGCCGACATTCTGCTCTATCAGGCCGACCTTGTGCCGGTCGGTGTGGACCAGAAGCAGCACATCGAGCTGACGCGCAACATTGCGGACCGCTTCAACGGTCTGTACGGTCCGACCTTCAAGCTGCCCGACGGCTACATCCTCAAGGAGGGCGCGAAGATCATGTCCCTGCAGGAGCCGACCAAGAAGATGAGTAAATCCGACACCAACGTGAACGCCTCGATCGCGGTGCTCGACAAGCCGGAGGATATCCTGCGCAAGTTCAAGCGCGCCGTCACCGACAGCGAAGCCTGCGTACGCTATGCGGAGGGCAAAGACGGGGTCAACAACCTGATGGGCATTTACTCCTGCGTGACCGGCCGCACCTACGAGCAGATCGAAACGGAATTCGCGGGCAAGGGCTACGGCGATTTCAAGGTAGCCGTCGGCGAGGCCGTGGCAGAGCACCTGAGGCCGATCCGCGAAAAGTTCGACGACTATATGAAGAACAAGGATTATCTGGAGCAGTGCTACGCCGAGGGCGCACAGAAAGCGTATGCCATCTCTGTCCGCACATTGCGGAAGGTAATGAAAAAGGTGGGCTTTGTCCCGCCGAAGGCGTAACAGAGCACGATAACAGAAGGCCCCGGCAAAAGCCGGGGCCGTCTGTTTTTTCTT
>JAEWRF010000036.1 GCA_023460155.1 Bacillota bacterium
GCGAGGAATCGTTCCTTTTCCCGCTGCGCGGTTTCCCTGCGGTAGGAGCCAAGCAGGCTTTGGACATCACCTGCCGGATACCGGAGGGTGCCGCAGACGATTCCGGGCACCGCGCATTTCCCGCGGATGGTGAATGATTCTGCCAACGGGTTTACCTCCTCATTCTTCGTGAAATTTTTCTGCCGCAAGCTCCTGAAGGGCGAAAATTGCCTCCTGCTCGTCGGGTCCGTCTGCGAAAATGGTCATGGCGTCGCCTTTTTTCAGGCCCATTGCCAGCACCATGATAATGCTTTTCGCATCGGCCCGCTTGCCGTTCCCGTTCAGGGTGATTTTGCTTTGGAACTTCGCCGCGGCTTTAATCAGTTCGGAAGCCGGACGCGCATGAAGCCCGGTCGGGTTGATAAGGGTTACAACTGCCTGTGTCATTGTTTTCCTCCTGCTTTTCAGCTTAGTTTCTGCATACCTCGCGCTTCCTCCGCGGAGAAGACCACTTCGTCCAGCGTTGAACCGATGGACGAGCTGACGGCCGCGCTGATCGCGCCTTCCACAATCGGGGCGTCGGCGATTCGGGTGCGGTCGCGCAGGCTGTCCTCCAGAAATTCCAGGGCTGTCTGCGCGCTGAGAATACCGCTGCCGAGATCCGCAAGGATGCAGACCCCTTCGCCGCTGTCCGCCTGCTCGACGGCGTGCTGAATGCGAACGGCGTCCGTGCCGATGGAGCCGTCTTCCAGGCCGCCGGCCGCCAAAATTTTAAGGCCTTTGCTTGCCATCTGCATCGCAAGCTCCCGGGTGCCCTCGGCAACCTTCGCACTGTGTGACACGATTACGATTCCCACCATGACGTACTCCTAACCGACGCTTTTGCTGTATGCGGCAAGCGCCTTTAAAATGACGGTGACCGAGGTTGCACCGGGGTCCTGATGCCCGATGCTGCGGTCGCCGAGGTAGCTTGCACGGCCCTTCCGGGCCGCGATGGTTTTCGTAAACTCAACACCCTGCTCCGCCGCTCCGACCGCCGCGTCCAGACATTCCGTCAGGGAAGCGCCGCCGTCCTTTGCCGCAGTGAAGGCGTCATAGGCGGGCTCCAGGGCATCAATCATTGTTTTATCGCCTCGGGCGGCGCCGCCGCGGGCTTCTACCCCGTCAATCGCCGCGCGCAGCATCTGCGCCGCAAGCTCCGGGTCAACGCCGGATTTCTCCTGCGCCGGTTTGGCGGCACGGAGGAAAGCGGTTCCGTACAGAGGACCGGAGGCGCCTCCCACGGTGGAAATCAGTGACATCGCCACGCTTTTCAGGCCCGCAGCCAGATCGGAGGGCGGCGCGTCCTTCAGCCGGCTCAGCACGGTGTTGAATCCCCGCGCCATGTTGACGCCGTGGTCCGCGTCTCCGATTTCGCGGTCCAGATCCGTCAGAAAATCTTTATTCTCATTGATTGCAGCCGTAATCGCCTCAATGGCACCCAAAAAAGTTCCGTCCATCCAAACGCCCACCTTTACTATAAAATTGAATTGCTGATCTTATACAAGCAAGAACCGTGCCAAAGAAAACGGACGCCGAAAAAACAGCCCCAATGCGGCTTTTCTTTTGACGTCCGTCTGTATTTGGCCTCCTCCCCGGATACTTTTTACCAAGGGGTGCTCTTTTTTCCCAATTACTCCGAAGAGAGGATTCCGTACTTTTTTGCTTTTGCGGAAACGGTTTTATGCGTCAGACCGAGCGCATGGCCGGCGGCGTTGCAGCTTCCGTACTGCCGGAGCGCGTTTGCAATGATCTTCTTTTCATATTCTTCCCACTTCAGCACGGGGGCGCCGTCCTCCGGGAAAAGCTGCGCGGCCGGAGCAGCGCTCTCGCCGGTGCCGTCCCGGATGTAGTCCGGCAGGTCGCTCCAGCCGATCCGGTCTCCGTCGAGCAGAGTAATGGTGCGTTCCATCACGTTTTCCAGCTCCCGGATATTGCCCGGCCAGGAATAGTGCAGCATGGCCCGCAGCGCCTCCGGCTGAAAACCGGATACCGGCTTGCCGAGTTCGTTCCCGATCTTTTTCAGGAAGGCGTCCGCCAGAAGCGGAATATCCTCCCGGCGTTTTCGCAGAGGAGGGAGAAAAACGGGAATGACGTTCAGGCGGTAGTACAGATCCTCCCGGAAGGAGCCCTCGCGGACCATGGCTTCCAGGTCCCGGTTTGTCGCGGCGATGATCCGTACATCCGCATGCAGGGTCTTTTCTCCGCCGACCCGCTGGAACTCTTTATTCTGAATCACGCGGAGGAGCTTGACCTGCATGTCCTTCTCCATATCGCCGATCTCATCAAGAAAGATGGTGCCGTGGTTCGCCAGCTCGAATTTCCCGAGCTGGGTTTTTACCGCGCCCGTAAACGCACCGCGCTCGTGTCCGAACAGCTCACTTTCCAGCAGGGAGGCGGGAATCGCGGCGCAGTTGACCCGAATGAACGGGCCGTCGGAGCGGGGGCTCGCACTGTAAATCGCTTCCGCAAACAGCTCCTTGCCGGTGCCGCTTTCCCCGCGGATCAAAACGGTATAGACGCTTTTCGCCGCCTTGGAGGCAACGGCCATCGCATCCTGAATGGAGCCGCTGCTGCCGATGATTTTCCCGAAGGCGGGCAGGGGACGTTTTGCCCGCTGCAGTTCGCCTTCCAGATAGTCCGCGCGTGCCAGGGTACGGTTCAGTTTTTCCATCAGTTCCTGCATTTCCGTTATATTGTTTACAACGGAAACGGCGCCCCAGGTCTCGCCGTCCACGATGAGCGGACTCACGTTGGCGACCACCGTTGTGCCGTTTGCCTTCCGGCAGACGCAGCCGAACTGCGCCTTTCCGGTGCGGAGCGTGCGGCTGCGCGCACCGTTGGGGGAAATTTCGGCGATGCTTTTCCCAACGAGCTCCTCCTGCTTTAGGCCGAGCATTTTCAGGTAGGCGGGATTAACGTAGGTGATGATCCCCTTTTCATCCAGCACGCAGATGCCCTCCTGCGTGCTTTCTAGAACCAGCTGGTATTTTTCCTTCAGTTCGCGGATTTCCTTAAGCTCCCACGAAATTTTCGCGTAGCGGGAAATGTCTTCAAACACGCAGACCGCACCGATCGAGCTTCCGTCTTCCCCGTAGATCGGCGTGCTGCTTTTGACGATGACCGACCGGCCGATGTTCTGCCGGGCGCCGAGCTCCGGGTTCCCGGTGCGGCGCACTTTTTCAAGGCCGGTTCCGGGAATGGCCTCTGCGATGTTCCGGCCGAGGATCTCCTCCGACCGGATTCCGAAGATCCGCTCCGCCACCGGGTTGAACAGCGTAACGGCATTATTCTCATTGATGACAATCAGTCCGGTTGCCACACTGTTGAAAATCTGCTCCGCGGTTGCGATATTGTCCTGAAGGAGGTGGTCCATGCGGTCAAGGGAGGTTTCATCCTCCAGCCGGAAATCCCCGCTCAGGAACGCGGCCATTTTTTCCACGGCCTCCCGAGCCCCGGAGCCTGCCGACTGAATTGTGAGGATGTCCCCCTGCCGGATTTTAAGAGTGGTCAGAATCAGCAGGCTGCTTAAGGGAACCTTCCCCGAGTCTCCCCTGCGAATGTACAGCTGTACGCCGTATTTTTGCTGAATTTCATAGGCCTTCTGCACCACCATTGCGGCCACCCGGGCATGCAGCCCCATGGAGTGGCGGAACGTGACGGCCTTTTCCACCGGTTGGCTGTTCAAGAATTTTAACCTCCCGACCGTTCATTTTCCGGGAAACAGAATCCCCTTTTGAGGTTCTTCACATGGAACCATTATAGCAGTTTTTCCGAAGGTTTTTTTTGTAAATTGCCGAATTAAAATTATTTTTTTCCAGTAATTGGGTGTGCGGCGCCGGATAAACTTTTTTTTAGCAGGAAAACAGCGCTGCCGCTGAAAGAAAAAACGGAACCAGACAAAACGGCGAAAATGTATAGACAAAATGAGAAGATTGTTTATTTACAAATAGAGTGAACAATGTTAGCATGTGATCGTAGGATATTTTATGCAATGTGCATAAATATCTGGAAGATATGTTAGAGAATTGTGTTGGGAGGAATTCAAAGTGGGAAAGTACATCATGGCCTTGGACGCAGGAACAACCAGTTCCCGCTGCATCCTGTTCAACGAGCAGGGTGAGATGATCAGCGTTGCCCAGAAGGAGTTCACGCAGTATTTCCCGAAGCCCGGATGGGTCGAGCATGACGCCATGGAAATCTGGTCCACCCAGATCGGCGTGGCGCAGGAAGCAATGTACAAGATCAATGCTTCCGCGAAGGACATTGCTGCCATCGGCATCACCAATCAGCGCGAAACCACCATCGTCTGGGATAAAAAGACGGGCGAGCCTGTATCCCACGCGATTGTGTGGCAGTGCAGGCGCACCTCGGAGTACTGCGACAGCCTGAAGGCGAAGGGTCTTACGGACTCCTTCCGTGAAAAGACCGGGCTTGTGATCGATGCTTATTTCTCGGGCACCAAACTGCGCTGGATTCTGGAGAATGTGCCGGGCGTGCGGCAGCGCGCGGAAGCCGGCGAGCTCCTGTTCGGCACCGTTGATTCCTGGCTGATCTGGAACCTGACGAAGGGAAAAGTTCATGTCACGGATTACTCGAACGCCTCCCGTACGATGCTGTTTAATATTCAGAAGCTCCAGTGGGACGACGAGATCCTCAAGGAACTGAACATTCCGAAATGCATGCTGCCGGAAGCAAAGCCCTCGAGCTGTGTATACGGCGAAACGGATCCCACCATTTTCGGCGGACCGATCCCGATTGCGGGCGCCGCGGGCGACCAGCAGGCCGCGCTGTTCGGTCAGACCTGCTTTACGGCGGGCGAAGCGAAGAATACATACGGAACAGGCTGCTTCATGCTGATGAACACGGGCGAGAAGCCGGTTTATTCCAAAAACGGACTGGTTACAACCATCGCGTGGGGCCTTGACGGCAAGGTCAACTACGCGCTGGAAGGCTCTATCTTTGTAGCGGGAGCCGCAATCCAGTGGCTGCGCGACGAGCTCCGGCTGATTGACAGCTCTCCCGATTCCGAGTATATGGCCACCAAGGTGAAGGATACGAACGGCTGCTATGTTGTTC
>JAEWRF010000037.1 GCA_023460155.1 Bacillota bacterium
AAAAAACGAAGCTTCGTCCGGAGAGTACAATTTTTCCGAAATCACCGAAAACGAGGAAGAATATAAGAAGTTCCAGCGCTGGTACGAAAAAATCGGAAAGAAAAACTATTTTCAGTCGGAGCGGAAAGCCTTGGCGGCGGACGTGCTGAAAGAGGCAAAAGAAGAGCTGCAAAAATATTCCGACGAGGTTTTCCGGCGGGATTCCATGTAAATTTTTTATAATTAGATCAGTAAAAGTCCGTGCCGCAAAAAATGCGGCACGGACTTTTTGCGCAGATGCATTTTTCTCTTGATTTAAAATGTAATTTATATTACAATATATAAATGTAATGAACATTACATTTATCAAATTAACAAAGATTACATAATGCGACTCCGCCGGTTCTGCACAGACCGGACGGGGCAAGAAGGAGCCAGAATGACACATAAAATAGAGGCATACCGCATGTACCTTCTGTTTTCCTGCCTTTATGCGGGATTTTATTCCTTAATGTCCACTGTTACTATGGTGTATCAGGTGGACGTGATACGCCTGAGTCCCTTGCAGTTGGTTCTGACCGGAACAGCTTTCGAAACCGCATGCTTTCTTTCCCAGGTACCCACCGGCGTGGTGGCGGATCTATACAGCCGGAGACTTTCCATCGTGATCGGCGTCACCCTGACGGGTCTGGGCTTTCTTCTTCAGGGAAAGATTCCGGCTTTCTGGGCCGTGCTGGCGTCTCAGATCTTCTTGGGAGTGGGGGCCACCTTTACGGACGGAGCCGTGGAGGCATGGATCGCCGACGAAGACGGCTCCCGTAGCCTGAACCGGATCTTTCTGCGGGGAGCACAGCTCGGTCAGATCGGCTCCGTGGCTGGAATCCTGCTGAGCACCGCCCTCGGGAATCTGTCGCTCGCGCTGCCGATTCTTCTTGGCGGCGTTCTGATGCTGGCTTTCAGCCTGTTCCTGATTGCTTTTATGCCGGAGAACCACTTTCACCCCGCCGCGCCGGAGGAGCTGAATTCCTTTCAGAAGCTGAGCTATACCTTTCGGTCCGGCATGAGGATCATACGGTCGAAGAACGTGCTGATCGGTCTTCTGTGCATGGCGCTGTTTGGCGGACTTGCCAGCGAGGGCTACGACCGGCTGAATACCGACCATTTTCTAAAGGATACCGTGCTTCCTCCGCTGGGCGGCCTGAAACCCGTGACCTGGTTTGGAATTCTGGGGATTCTGACGATGCTCCTCAGTGCTCTGGCGATGCAGCTTGCTATTCGGAGATGGAGCAGCCCCTCCGCCCGAGGGAGCCTGAACGGTCTGTCGCTGATTAATTTCCTTACCATTCTGAACATGCTTCTGTTCGGTCTGACCCGCAGATTCAGTCTGATGGTTGCGGCTTATCTGGCGATCAGCATGCTGAAAGCCCTGAACCGGCCGATTCTGAATGCGTTTCTCAGCAGCCGCATCGACGGGAGCATCCGCGCCACGGTCCTTTCCACCAATGAGCAGATGAACTCGCTGGGGGAAATTCTCGGGGGTCCTCTGATCGGACTGGCCGCCGAACGGTTTTCCGTCGGACTCGGTATATCCTCCACCGTGATTTTTCTGATTCCGGTTTCGCTCATTCTTCTGAAGCTGAGAAGCTGGGAGAAAAAGCCGACGGCCTGAGAGCCCCATTATTTGACCTCGGAAGGATAAAGTGCTATAATTTCCCAAAATCCATTCGGAGTGTGGCATATTTCCGCAGCCGATGGGAGGGAAAGAACTATGAGTCTGGCCAATATCATTCTGTTTCTCATTTTAGCCCTGATTTTCGTCCTGCCGCTGGCCGTCAAGCCGATCGAGGAAAATCTTGAAATTTTCCTGTTTGTTATGGGTGTTCTGGCAGCAGCAGCGGGGAAGGCCCTGAGTGTCAATCTGGCGGCAGAGATTTTTTCTGACGTTTACCTGTACGTGATCGTCGCGATTGTGCTGGGCGGCGGCTTCCTGTTCCGGGTCCTTTCGGAAAAGATGAGCGGGGGCAGAGTTCACAGCGCTCTGAAAAAAGTGCCGGCGGCGCTGTCCGCGTTCCTCCTTACGGTTGTTCTCGGCCTGCTTTCCAGCGTGATTACGGCGATTGTCGCATCGCTTTTCCTTGTGGAAATCGTGAACCTTCTTCCGCTTTCCAGAGCAGGCAAAATCCGCGTCAACATCGCGGCCTGTTTTTCCATCGGTCTCGGTGCCGTGCTGACCCCGGTGGGCGAGCCTCTGGCGACCATCGTGATCGGAAGATTGGCCAGAGATCCGGCGCTTCACGCGGATTTTTTCTATATGATCCGCACGTTGGGCGTTTATATTCTGCCGGGGATTCTCGTGTTCGGCCTGCTTGCGGCGTATTTTGCAAAAAAGGATGACGCCGCCGCAGCGGAGGGGGAAGAGAAGATTGCGCTGGAAAGCTACCCGGAAATCGTTTTCCGCGCGCTGAAGATTTTTCTGTTTCTCATTGCCCTGAATCTTCTTGGCAGCGGCTTCAAGCCGATCATCGACGCCTATGTGATGCAGATTCCCGCCATGGGACTCTACTGGATCAACATGTGCTCCGCAATTCTGGACAATGCGACGCTGGCCTCCGCGGAAATCAGCGCCTCCATGCAGCAGAGCCAGATCGTCGCAATCCTGATGGGTCTTCTGGTCAGCGGCGGCATGATGATCCCCGGGAATATCCCGAACATTATTTCCGCGAGCAAGCTGAAAATAAAAAGCCGCGAATGGATCCGCCTTGGCGTGCCTCTCGGCCTGATCGCGATGGCCGTCTACTTTGCGGTGATCTTTTTCCTTTGATCGGAATTGTTCTGAAAAATTAAAAATGCGCTTTCCTGCGGCTTTTCAGAGCCAAAGGAAAGCGCATTTTTATGCCGGGTTCAGCTGGGAATCCGCTCAAGAATCGACCGGATCACCGCGTCCGTTCCGCCCGGCGCCGTCAGCAGTTTTCCAAGCCGGATGGAGTTTTCCCGAAAACTTCCGTCCGAAGTCAGAGCCCGGACGGATTCCCGCAGCTTCTGGGCGGTGAATTCGCCCTCCGCCAGCCGGATTCCGGCTTTGTTTTTCACGACACTCTCCGCATTGTACTGCCGCTCAAATACCTTTCCGGGGTAGATCAGCTGCGGCACTCCGCAGAGAAGCCCGTCGGCGATGCTGTTCTGCCCGCCGTGATTAAGAAAAACCGCGGCCCGGGGGAGCAGCGCGGAAAAATCAAATTTCCGGTCCGTATGAATGTTCCGGAAGCGGGAACATTCCGGCTCCATTCCGGCGAGATAAACCTCGAATCCGGAGTCTGCGAACGCATCGGAAATTCCGTTAAGCAATTGCTCTTTTGAAATAGTTCCGGTTCCCAGATAAGCCAGAATCATGTTCTTTTCGCCGGTGTCCCGAGGCTTGGGCGCCTTTTTCAGCGTACCGGCGAACACCGTGTTTTCGCCTTCAATCGGTTCCAGCTCACGGATGCTCGGCACGATTCGGAGGTCGGCCCGCAGGAACAGCTCCAGCGCCGAGCGGACCGGGGGCTGATTCAGCTCTGTCAGCGCCCGGCGGACGCCGCGGGCAAACTGAGGCGAGGCGGCGTAAGACGGCTGAGCCGGATAGCTGTAGGAGGCGAAGACAGGCTTCCGTTCCGCATTTGCCGCCGCAATGGCGGAAAGATTGAATTCCGAATAGATCAGATCGGGCTGAAACGCGGCGATGGCCGAACGGATCTCTGAAACGCTCTTTCGAAAATAAGAGTAGTCAGTTGCCCCGGTGAAATGAAGCACTTCCTCAAAGCTGCGGACAGGCTTTTTCCCCGGCAGCCCGAGCTTTTTCGCCAAAGAGAAAGCGCGCAGGCCGATTCCTTCCGGCAGGCCGAACGGCACCGGAACGGATAAAAAATAGTTTGGCACGCCCGGAATCGGGCGGTAATTTACATCCTCAGCGGCGCACAGCGCAACCGAAAATCCTTTGGCCAAAAATGCCTCCGCAAGAAGACGCGCCCGGGAAAACGGACCGGCTGTCGGCGCCATGGCCGGTATAGGAACAATCAAAATCCGCATTTTTT
This sequence comes from Bacillota bacterium, assembly GCA_023460155.1. Lineage (GTDB taxonomy): Bacteria > Bacillota > Clostridia > Oscillospirales > Acutalibacteraceae > Caproicibacter. Next base: position 4,050 of record JAEWRF010000037.1, read on the forward strand.
TCCAGCCTTTCTTACATGCAGCCCCAGACCCGGCTACAGTTGAATTTCGGTTCCAGGCGTAAGGATCAGCCTTCCGGCGCAGTGGAAGGAGTTCGCCATTTCCGCGTCGAACAGCGCCCCCGGCTTCATGTGGACGGGAATGCTGTGCTTCGCGCCGATGATCTCCGCACACCGGGAGGCTTCTTCCGGCCCCATGTTGTAAACGCCGTCGATGGGAAGCACAGCGTAATCAATATCCATTTTGGCGAGCATTTCCGGCATGTAAGAGGTTGTGGAAGTATCGCCCGCCGCATAGATCGTAACGCCGTCTGCCGTGATCAGAAATCCGACGCACTGATCGACCGGATGATTCCGGTTGCAGGCGGGCGTGGCTTCCACATGGAAATCTATTTCGTCGATCGACCGGTATTTGCCGCGTTTCAGCATATCACCGCTGCGGTACACTTTCCCGCCGGGCTTTAGCTTTACCAGCCCGACGGCGTTGTGGTCGAAATGCTCGTGCGAGACCAGAACCAGGTCCGCCGGAAGCTCATAGCCATTTCCGGCATAAGGGTCCACATAAAGAACGGTATTCAAGCTTGTAATAATGCGGTAACTGCCGTGTCCCTGATAAAGCAGCTTTGCCATCGCTGTTATCCTCCTGATATATATTTTTGATATATCCCACATGCTATTTTTTTATTTTACGTATTGCAGAACCCTATGTTATAGTAAATCGGTAAAATAAGCTTTTGTGGGGTAGTACAATGCCGAGCGCTCAATTATCGGAATCCCGGCCGGTCGCAATGATTCTGGCGCTGTCCGGGGGGTTCATGGATGCCTATTCCTATGTTTGCCGCAATCATGTTTTTGCAAATGCCCAAACCGGGAATATGCTGCTGTTTGGGGTCAATCTTTCACAAGGCAAATTTTCTGTTTCTTTGCAATACCTGTGTCCTGTTATTGCGTTTGCCTTCGGTGTTTTTGCAGCGGGAATCATCCGTTACCGTTTCAATAACAGAAAGCATTTCCACTGGCGTCAGGCCACGCTTTTGGCGGAATCAGCTATCTTGTTTACCGTTGCGCTGATTCCGCAGCATTTCAATCTGCTGGCAAACAGCCTGCTCTCCTTTGCCTGCGGCGCACAGGTGCAGAGCTTTCGCAAAGTGGACGGAAGCGGCGTTGCCACAACGATGTGTATCGGAAATCTGCGGTCCGGAATACACGCCCTATGTGATTATGCCTTTACAAAAAACAAATGGGCGCTGGATAGCAGCCTTTTATATTTTATCATCATCGGGAACTTTGTCATAGGGGCGATCGTGGGCAATATCTGTGTCGGTATGTTTCATGAAAAAGCAATTCTAATCAGTGTCGGGCTGCTGCTGACGGATTTCTCCATCATGCTGGTCAACCGCGAGGCTTAACCGCCGCTGCGCCTGAGAACTTGCTATCAACACTCCCCGGTGCCGCGGCGGAAGTTGCGCGGGGAGTGCTTTTTTTCATATGCCCTGGCTTTGTTTCCTGTATTGAATGTATTCGTTTCCCCAGACCTGAAGGCTGTCCAATACCGGCTGAAACCGGAGGCCGATTTCACTCAGACTGTACTCCACCTTCGGGGGAATCTGCGGGTATTCCGTGCGCGTCACAAGACCGTTTTCCTCCAGATTCCTCAGCTGCTTTGAAAGCGTTGCCTGCGTCAGGGCAGGCAGCCTGCGCTGAAGCTCGTTGAAGCGCACGGGGCCGCCGCTGAGGTGGTGCAGAATCAGCAAAGCCCATTTCCCGGTCAGAATCTTTTGCGCCGTCACATAGGGGCAAACTCCGAACAGGTCTTTTTTTCCTTCCATGGTTTCTTCCTCCGTTCATTCGAATTGTACAGTATTGTACAGGATATTTAGTATCAAATAAAATAGTACTTGTATTCTGTGAAGCACTATATATAATAGAACCGTAAGCTTATTTTATCACAGAACGTCAGAAGGAGCAATGCGCAATGAAGGAAGTTCTCGAATATCTCAAACAAAACCCGACCTTTTATCTTGCCACCGAGGAGGACGGCCAGCCGAGAGTCCGCCCGTTCGGCGTTGTGGCGGAGTTTGAAGGCAGGCTGTATATCTGCACCAACAACCAGAAAAAGGTGTATCGGCAGATGCTTGCGAATCCAAACGTTGAAATCTGCACGATGGGCAAGGACGGCACATGGATCCGGATCGCCGCCAAAGCGGTCCACGATGACCGCCGGGAGGCCCGCGCTCAGATGCTGAGCGAAAACCCCTCCCTCGGAAAAATGTATACGGCGGACGACGGCAAGATGGAAGTTCTTTACCTGAAGGACGCGACGGCGACCGTCTATTCATTCCGGAGCGAGCCTAAGGTTTTTAAATTCTGATTGTTCGCATGGAAAAGGCTGTCTGTTTTTTTGAAAACAGACAGCCTTTTCCTGGTTAATCCGCCGACTGATTGCTCAGGAGGACAAGCGGCAGAAAAATGTCGTCCACAATTTCGGCGATTACTGTGTTTGGGATTTCCTGTTTGGAAAACAGTTCGAACAGTATCAGATTCCACGGCAGAGAAACAATCCGGGGTGTAAGTTTTTCCATACGGAGTTCTCCGCGCAGTTCCGCGTTTTTCAAAATCGCCGTTACAGCCGCCGTCACCTTGTTTTCCGGCTTTGGCTGAAAGTCATGGGGCATGGCTGCGACGACCCGGTTCCACAAGGATGAATCCGTCATCAGCCCCCGCAGCGTCTGAGCACCGATCGACTGGGCCGGCCCGGCTAACCCGCAAAGATAGGAATAGATGTCCTCGCGCAAGCTTCCCGTATTCGGAATCTCATTGGGAAGTTTCGGGATATACTTATGAACGGCCGCTATTACAAGCTCGGACTTGTTCGCCCAGCGGCGGTAAAGAACGGCTTTGTTAGTTCCCGCCCGCGCAGCGACGCTTTCCATCGTCAGATGTGCATAGCCGGTTTCGGCAAGCTCCTCCTTTGCCGCAAGCAGGATAGCCTCCTCCAGAATTTCTCCCCGGCGGCGCGTATCTTTCTTTTGCTCCTCCATTTTGTAACCCCCGAACTTCAGTGAATTGGCCTGTTGTAGAAATGCACATAAGAAACATATTGGTTTCTTATTTCTCTGTGAAACCTTCCTCTTGAATCGAAACTGAATTTATTCTATCCTATTCACATAGGAAACGCAACCGTTTCCAAACGGAAAGGAAGGGAAATTCTTTATGAGCAGAACGAATGTGAAACCGGTCAAAGAAAAGCTTGCCCCGGCTGTGCTCCGAGCCGCCGTTGTTCTGGTTGTCGGCGCTCTTGCACCGCTGTTCGATTCCACAATGGTCAACGTGGCCATCCATACCATTGCGGCCGATATGAAAACAAGCATTTCCATTGTGCAGTGGGTTACAACAGGCTATGTTCTGGCAATGGGGCTGGCCGTTCCGGTTTCCGGGTGGGCCACCGAGCGGTTCGGCGGCAAAAGATTATATACTTTTTCCTTAGTCATCTTTCTGATCGGCTCCGTGTGCTCCATGCTGTCATGGAACATCGAAAGTATGATCGCGTTCCGGGTGATCCAGGGGATCGGCGCCGGGCTGATGATGCCGACGCTGCAAACGGAGCTTGTGCAGATTTCCGGCGGACGCAACATCGGGCGGATCATGTCGATTGTCAGCATCCCCGGTCTGCTCGGGCCGATTCTCGGGCCGGTGCTGGGAGGAATTATCGTCAGCAGTCTGAACTGGCGCGCAATCTTCTGGGTGAATATTCCGATCTGCATTGCAGCGATTTTGCTCGCTCTGTGGGGTATCCCGGCGGATCAGCCTTCGGAGAAAAAAGTGTCGCTTGACTGGATCGGCATGCTCTTGCTTTCGCCTGCATTCGCCATCTTTATTTACGGTATCGCTCAGGTCAGCTCCCATGGGGGAATCGCAAGCAGCGCGGTCTATGTTCCGCTGATTGCCGGAGTCGGTTTGATGGTGCTTTATGTTTTCTATGCTTTGAATACGAAACGGGAGCCTGCCCTGAACGTACGGCTGTTCCGCTCCGTTAATTTCTTAGCGTCCAATATCCTGCTCATTTTCAGCGGCATTATCACAAACGGGGCCTTGCTGATGCTGCCGCTCTATTATCAGGAGGTGCGCGGAGCAAGCGCCCTGTCGGCCGGCCTTTGGATGCTTCCGCAGGGAATCGGCATGCTGTTCACCAGGAGCTGGGCCGGGAAAACGGCCGACCGGGACGGTTCGCGCAATATCGTGCTGATGAGCCTTGCCGCGATTGTGGTCGGCACTCTGCCGTTTGCCCTTGCGGGTACGAACACAAATTTTATCCTATTGTCCGCAGCATTACTGATCCGGGGAGCGGGGCTTGGCGGCTTGTTCATTGCCATTATGATGTCCGCTTATATCGGACTTCCGCAGGAGCATGTTCCTCATGCGAGCATCGCTACGAGAATCTTTCAGACCATCGGCGGGGCTTTTGGATCGGCCATTCTGGCGACCGCCGCCGAGCAGCAGATGGTAGGCCGTAACGCTGCCGATCTTCACGCGGTCTCCCATGCGTTCAACGTATCCTTCTGGTGGTCGATCGGTTTTGCCGTGCTTGCGGTGATTCCCACACTGTTCCTGACCATGCGCAAACAAACGGAACCGGAAGCGGTTTCGCAGGAGGCATAGTTCGATTGTTTTTCTGAGAAAGGGTTTTAAATAATCCGATACCCTGCCTTTTCAAGCGCTTCCAGCGCCCTCGCGTAATGTTCTGCTTTCGTCAGCACGTAATCCGTGTTGAATGTTGAGACGGCGAAGATGCTGATTCCGTTCTCCGCCAGCAGAGAAGCAATCTTCGCTAAGATGCCAATAAGCGAGAAATCCAGAATTCCCTGAATTCGAAAGGCCTTCCAGCCGTCATCGCGTTCCAGCGTTTTGTCCGGCACGTTTTCCGTGGGACAGACCAAAGACAGCTCCTCATCGGTTTTCCCGACAAAACAGAACTCCTGTTCTAAATTAATTGCTGAGAGTTCCGCCAGCTTGCATACTGAAAAGTTGAGTCCGAGTTTTTTTATTTCCATTGCTTGATTCTCCTGCAATTACAATATCCAGCGCTATTTTGAAATCATCAAATTGTTTTCTTCATTATACCGCAAGATAAGAGAATTTTCTATTAAAAAAGTTCCCCTCGGCACAAAAGCCGGGGGGAGCCGTTTTTAGAGAGCGAAGATTAGGGCGGGACAGTGGGGAAATCTGCTATTTTAAAATCCCGTCGAGCGCCAGATTCACTTCCAGAACGTTCACGGTGTTTTCCCCGAAGACGCCGAGGAATTTCCCGGACGTGTATTTTGCGATCACACTTCGAACGCTTTGGACGGATATGTTCCGCGCCTTTGCAATCCGGTCCGCCTGATATTCTGCGGCGGCGGGGGAGATATGCGGGTCAAGTCCGCTGCCGGAGCAGGTCACGAGGTCCTCAGGGATCGGCGTTCCCTTCTTTTCCGGATCGGCGGCCTGAATCTTCGCGATCCGCTCCTGAATCAGCTTTTTATATTGGTCGCTTGCCGGGCTCAGATTGGACGGAGCGGCGTACATCATCGGCTTGCCGCTCGAATCGGTGAACGTTTTCGTGTCCAGATTCATGACGCGGCCCCAAAGATACTGGTTCCCCGTAAACTGCTGCGCCAAAAGGACGCTGCCGTAT
>JAEWRF010000038.1 GCA_023460155.1 Bacillota bacterium
CGCCCAGTGCGGATTTGACGGCGGGAAGAAACTTTTCGAGGCCCTTTCCGGTTTTGGAGTCCACGGCGACAGCCGGGACGCCTTTTTCCCGGTAAAAAGAAAGCCAGCCGGAATTCTGCGCCGGATCGGCTAAATCCGCTTTGTTGAGCAGAATCACACGGGGCTTTCCATTGACCAGCCGGTCGAGATCGGGATTCCGGCTGCTGACCGGAACACGGGCGTCGACGATTTCCGCAACGGCGTCCACAAGTTTTAAATTCTTTTCAATCTGTCTTTTTGTTTTGGCCATGTGGCCCGGAAACCACTGGATATCCTGTCTGCTTCCGGCATCTTCCATTTTTAACCCTCCGCCGTTTTTCCGGTTTAGAACCTATTTTCATAAGTGGGAACAGGTTCTTATACTCTGGTGAACCCCCGGAACGGCTTGAGAAGAAAATCCACCTTGCCGATCACGTAGCGGCAGTCGATCATGCCAATGTCGCTGGAACGGCTGTCATTCGAAATGGTGCGGTTGTCGCCCAGGACAAAGACATGCCCCGGCGGGACGGTCTGGGGGAATTTCAGATCGTACTGATTGGTCGTGATTCCATTTTTGATATAGGCGGATTCATCAAGTTCCTGACCGTCCACCGAAACGATTCCGGTCTGGAAGTCGATGTTCACCTTCTGCCCTTCCGTAGCGATCACGCGTTTGATGATGCGTTCCTTGAGCTTGGTCGCGTTCGAATCCACAACAACGATATCCCCGCGGGAAAGCCGGTGATCCACACAGGAAACAAACACACGGTAGCCATCCTGATAATTGGGCTTCATGGAATCGCCGATCACGCCGATATTGACTCGGAACAGAAACACAAACAGGATCATTACGGCGGTAAGCGCCGTAATGAGGGCCTCCACCCACTCGTAGCAGGCGGCCGCAAAGCTGCCCTGCTCTTTGCCCTTCTCGGGCATCCGGCCGGATTCCTCCATATCGCTCCCGTCCCCTTTTTCAAAATACTTCCAAAAAATATAAAGAAACAAAAAAGGGACACGTACATGTCCCTTTCGGCTGCAAACGTAAATTACTGAATCTGCTCCTTAACCTTTGCGGCCTTGCCGACCCTGTCGCGGAGGTAATAAAGCTTTGCCCTGCGGACGCTGCCCTTGCGGACCACTTTAACGCCCTTCACGTTGGGGGAATGAATCGGGAATACACGTTCGACTCCGACCCCGTAGGAAACACGGCGGACGGTAAAGGTTTCGGCAACACTGCTGCCTTTGCGGGCAATTACGGTACCCTCAAACGCCTGAATCCTTTCGCGGTCACCTTCGCGGATGTTCACGTCCACGCGGACCGTATCTCCGATTTCAAACGAAGGGACCTCTTCTTTCAGAGAATCCTTTGCAATTTCCTTTAAAAAATCCATTACTTTTCCTCCTTAATTTCAGACATTCATGCCCTGTCACAGGCAGAGGACTGTCAGCTTCAATGCCGTGGAAAACCGGGCGTTGAACCCCACCGGAACCCTTCGGCGGCTATCATAAGCTTTATTACTATATCACATTGCATCCGGGAATGCAACGATTTTTTCAAAAGCGCCAGGTAAGTGCTGATTTCATGACGATATGCAGATGGCCGAGATGATTTTTCGTCCGGCAAGGACAAAAGCGCACGAATACTCGCCGTATTCGGAGCATTTTGGACGCTGTCCGGGCAAAAAATCAGCCGGGTAGATGCATATCCGGAATCAATCAGCGCTTACCTAATTTATCCGGCGCTGAACGAATCCTTCTTCAGTACAAGCAGCGCCATCAGGTAACAGCACACAAGTAAAAGCGAAAAATTGCCGTGGGAACGGAACAGTACGAGAAAGCCGAAGGCGGCAAGCGGAAGCAGCACGGCGAAAGACAGAAGCGCCATAATGCGCTCCGCTTTCTGCGGCGCCAGACGCAGGCACAGAAGCGCCTCAAGAGCCTGTCCGCCGTCCAGCGGGGCAATCGGAAGGATATTAAACAGGAACAGCGCGAGTGCCGTGAGAGACAGATTGAAAAGCGCCGGACTGTTTGCGTAGGAGAGCACTGCAAACTCAGCCAGATTGGCAAAAGGCCCGGCCAGCGAAACCGCGGCGTCACGAAGATAGCTGCGGGAGGCGGGTTTTCGCAGAACAATATCAATGCCGAACGGCGTCAGGCGGATCCTGCGGGGATTGCCGCCGAAAGCGCGCAGGGCAGCCAGATGCGCGCCTTCATGCACTGCTGCGGAGACGAGTGCGGCCGCGAACAGGCCGCTGCGGTCGCAGAACAGCAGAGCCGTCACAGCGGCAAGCAGCAGAAACGGCAAGGTGATCCGGCAGCCGAACAGGGTGAAGGTCATGGGGCCGCGGAATTCGGAGCGCCGCCGGTCGAGCCTGCATTTCCGGAGGACGCGGCAGCCGAAGACGGACTGGCCTTGGAAGCGTCGGAAGCCGCCTGCGTCTGAGAACCCGCGGAAGCGGACTGCGAGGACACGGTAAATCCGCTCGGGCGCAGGTTGGAAACGGAGGACCAGAGATTAATCACCGTGTGCTGGATATTCTCCACCTGCTCCTCCGGAAGGACGGAGTCTCCGACAGCCGTCAGGTACCAGTTCCTCGCTGTCTGATAGAAGTTTCCCCCGAAGGTGCGAAGAGTTACGGCAGCCAGCAGAACCGCCGCACAGGCAAAAATCTGAATCTGGGTAAAGCGCCGGGCGCTGTCCTTTTTGGTGTCGGGAGCAGGAGGCAGCTCCTCTTCGAATTCTTCCTCCGGATTGTCCCTTTCCTCTTCATAGTATTCCTCTTCCTGATTCACAGCCATCCCCCCAAATTTTCACTCGCATAATCCTATGCGCGGAGCGGGAGGGAAAGAACCGAAAGCAGAAAAAACCGCCCGGTCACCCGGGCGGCCAAGCCGTCGATAAAGTCGCTCATGATTTTCTACGGCCTTAATCTATTTATTATTTCTTCGCCTTGATGTACTCATCGATGGAACGGGCCGCGTCCTTGCCGCCGCCCATAGCGAGAATCACCGTCGCGGCGCCGCTGACGGCGTCGCCCGCCGCATAGACACCCTCGCGGGTCGTGGCCATGGTTTCCTCGTTTACGATGATGCAGCCGTGGCTGTTGGCGTCCAGACCCTCAGTCGTCGTACGGATCAGCGGGTTCGGCGAGTTGCCGATGGCCATGACCACACAGTCCACGCCGATTTCAAAGTTGGAACCCTCCACTGTGACCGGCTTTCTGCGGCCGGAAGCGTCCGGTTCGCCGAGCTCCATCCGCACGCATTCAATTGCCCGGACGCGCCCGGACTCATCGCCGTGAATGGCAACCGGATTGCAGAGGAGGTCGAAGAT
>JAEWRF010000039.1 GCA_023460155.1 Bacillota bacterium
CCCTTAGCCTCGATTCGTTGGGCATCCATCGTCGTATAAAGGTCGCCTTCGATCACGGCTATTTTAACGTCCCCCTTCATTCTGGATATGATTTTTTCCAGAATTGACGTTTTTCCGGAGCCGGGCGAACTCATCAGGTTGATGACATAAATGGCTTTCCCATCAAGTTTTTTCCGGTTTTCTGCAGTCAGCTCATCGTTCGCCTTTAAGATGTTGGTGACAACTTTTATTTCGCTCATTTTCTATTCTCCCCTCTGGTGTTCAGCCTCGCTCCCGAAAAGGCTGAAATTCATACAAGATCAAATTCGTCGCCTTCCGTTATGATCCCGCCGTGAATCACTTTGGTAAATACGCCTTCCCGCGGCATAATGCAGTCGCCCATAACCTGATAGATTTTACATCCCTTATGGCATTCCTTCCCGATCTGGGTAAGCTCCAGCACGACATCGTTGCAGCGGAACCGGGTACCAATCGGGCAATTTCGAAAATCAATTCCGTCGACAATCAGATTTTCTCCGAAATCGCCCTCTTTGACATCGGCTCCTCGCTGTTTAAACGCCTCAATTTTTTCGTACGGCAATATGCTTACCTGACGGTGCCATTTACCCGCGTGGGCGTCCTGTTCAATTCCAAAATCTTCAATGATTTTAGCAGTATGAACGTTCTCTTTCTGAGTACCTTTCGCTTCGCTGACACAGACAGCATGTACCTTTCCCATATAACTCCCCTTCACTTTCTGGCACAGTTGGAGGCCCTTCCCGTAAGTATTTCGATTCCGTGCTCCAGTTCCGAAATGATAAATTCCAGGCACTCTCCGACTGCCTTAGGACTGCCCGGCAGATTGACGATCAGTGTGGATTTGCGGATCCCGGCAGCTGCCCGGCTCAGCATGGCCCGTTTCGTAAACTGAAGGCTGTAAGCCCTCATTGCCTCGGGAATACCGGGGACCTCGCGCTCCACAACCGCCCGGGTCGCTTCCGGCATACAATCTCTGGGGGAAAAACCGGTGCCCCCGGTCGTCAGAATAAGGTCGGCCTGGTCATTATCGGCAATCTCCCTCATTTTTTGGCTCAGCATTTGCCGCTCATCCGGTAATAGATCCATAGACACTACCTGGTATCCGTTAGCCTCAAGAATCTCCCGAATTGTTTTTCCGCTCACATCCTCCCTTTCGCCCCGGTATCCGGAATCGCTGGATGTGATGATCGCTGCGCGTACCATCTTGTACCACCTCGTTCCTGAATTTGAAGAGCCGACGAATCTGCTCTGATTATCTGTTTCTATCGCCAGTTTAGAAATATTGCATTCGGCAGGTGCGGTTATGGATTTCACCTCTTATCTTGCACTGCAAGCCCCGCTGAATATACTGCACAATATACTACAAAGCAAAAGCATTAGCAATATATTTAAAAATTGAAGGTATAAATTAAAGAATTTTGTTAGATTTTGCTCGGTAAAGAAAAATATAATAAAGACACACAAATGACCAATTCATTCTTACTCGAACGAATAAGGAGGGAAACAATTCATCTTTCGTTCGGATCGATTGCTAGACCGGCAGACTTTCGTCGTCTTTACGATTGCTGTTTGTGCCTGACAATTTTCGTCGGTCAGGCATATGCGCCCATGGTAAGGCTGAATTTTCAGCAGAGCCTGCAAGCCCTGCATCAGCAATTACCTTCAGGCAAAAAACGTCATCCTTCCACGCTGATCTTTTGCTGCCAATGATAAACTCCGAGCGCATTTTCAGTTCTGCCGCGTTCTTCGCGCTGCCGGACAAAAGTCTCTGGATTTTACCGCCGGACGGAAGATCGGCAAAGCAATTCTAAAAAATAACAGGAGGTGCAACTGGTATCGCCGTTGCGGTGGCCAGGATTATCATGAACAAATTATTGACAATCGCTCCCGAAAAATGCGTTGACTGCGGAACCTGCGAGGCAGTTTGCCCGAACTCTGGGGTGAACCTGATTGAATTCGAAGTGCCGGAGGTTGCAGTGCCGATCATGTGTATGCAATGCGAAGACGCCGCGTGTATGAAGGTTTGTCCCAAAGGGGCGATTTACAGAGATGAGAACGGCGCCGTTGTGCCGGATCAGAAAAAATGCATTGCGTGCAAAATGTGCATCAGCGCATGCCCGTTTGGAAATATTACTTACAGCCCGGCGAAAAAGCAGATTACCAAATGCAATCTCTGCGGCGGTGATCCCCAGTGCGCAAAGTTCTGTCCCACCGCGGCAATTGCGTTTGCAGATTACTCAACAGCCAACCAGCATAAGAAAATGGTTGTTGCAAACAAATTCAAAGAGCTGTTTTCCGAATCCGGTTTTTAAATTGAAATGCCTTCGAGCGGCATGTATTGTTCTTCAAGTCCCGCACATCCTATCCTCCATAAACCAACTATGATGAAAAATCGCACTATTTTGAAAGTAGAAAATCATCCGGTTGTCAAAAAGCAAGCAGCTTCAAAACCGTTATTAGAAGTAAAGGAGACAATCAAATGATTCAAAAGACTCTATACATCAACGGAGTTTTAAAACATCTTGAAGTAAATCCCGAAGCAACTCTCGCGGATACGCTGAGGGGCCAGCTTCTGCTCACGGGGACCAAGGTCGGCTGCAGAAAAGGCGAATGCGGAGCCTGCACGGTTCTGTGGGACGGCACCCCGGTAAGGTCATGCCTGTACAAAATGGAAAGGGTTCCGGATAAAACCCATATCATCACAATTGAAGGGGTAGGAACAAAAGAATGCCTCCACCCTCTGCAGTATTCCTGGATGATCCACGGAGCAGCGCAGTGCGGATACTGCACTCCCGGGTTCATTGTGTCCGCCAAAGCACTGCTTGACCAAAACTCGAATCCTACCAGGGAAGAGGTCAGAGAGTGGTTCCAGAAGAACAGAAATCTCTGCCGGTGTACAGGCTATAAGCCGCTTGTCGACGCCGTTATGGATGCCGCGAGACTGATGCGGGGCGAAGTGACAAAGGAAGAGCTGTGGCCTAAGCTGAAAGACGGGAAAAGCCTTCTGGGTTCCAGTGTGCCGCGCCCCTCGGCTGTTGCCAAGGTTACGGGCACATGGGATTTCGGCGCCGATCTTGGCCTGAAGCTGCCGGAGGACACCCTGCATATCAAGCTGGTTCAGGCTCAGGTTTCGCACGCCAATATTCTGTCCATCGACACTTCCGAGGCCGAAAAAGTACCGGGCGTCTACAGGGTCCTGACGTATAAGGATGTTCCCGGAACGAACCGGATCAACGGTCTGGCATTCCCCTCCAACAAAGGCAACGGCAAGGAAAGGCCGATCCTGAACGACAAAAAGATCTTCCAGTACGGCGACGCCATCGCAATGGTACTGGCCCATGACCCCGCAGTCGCGGAAGAAGCGGCAAAAAAGGTCAAGGTGAAAATCGAGGAGCTCCCCGCCTATATGAGTGCTCCGGCGGCGATGGCTGAAGACGCCATTGAAATTCATCCCGGCACGCCGAACGTGTATTTCGAAACCCACGTGATCAAAGGCAAAGAGGTTGAACCCATGTTCGACGAACTGCCTTATGTTGTGGAAGATGACTTCTATGTTCAGCGGCAGCCTCATCTTCCCCTGGAGCCCGACGTTGGATTTGCCTATATCGACAAGGACGGCAAGCTGATTGTCCATTCCAAGAGCATCGGCATCCATATTCACGCGCTGATGGTTGCCGAAGGCATCGGTGTTCCGCTCGACAAATTCGCGATCGTGCAGAATCCGACCGGCGGCACCTTCGGGTATAAATTCAGCCCGACCATGGAAGGTCTGCTCGGCGTGGCGGCATTGGTAACCAAAAAGCCGGTCTACCTCGAATTCAGCATGTATCAGCAGATTACGTATACGGGCAAGCGTTCTCCGTTCTTTATCAACCTGAAAATGGGTGCAGATAAAAACGGCAAGCTTGTCGCAATGGAATCCGACTGGACGGTCGATCACGGCCCGTACTGCGAGTTCGGCGACCTGCTGACCATGCGCGGCACTCAGTTTATCGGTGCAGGCTATAACATTCCGAACATCCGCGGCAACGGCAGAACGGTGGCGACGAACCACGCATGGGGCTCTGCTTTCCGGGGTTACGGTTCCCCGCAGAGCCTGTTCTCCTCGGAAGTGCTTGTGGATGAGCTTGCGGAGAAAATGGGCATAGATCCGCTTGAATTCCGGTATCTGAATGTTTACCGCGAAGGAGACACCACTCCGACCGGCTGCGCGCCGGACGTCATTGCCTTCCCGCAGGCGCTTGATAAGCTGCGCCCAATCTACAAGAAGGCCAAAGAAAATGCGAAAGCGAAAAACGCAAATGGCGGAGACCTTAAATACGGAGTCGGCATTTCCCTGCTCGAATACGGCTGCGGCCTCGACGGCGCGGACTCTTCCGAAGCATGGGCCGAAATCACGGAGAGCGGCGTAACAGTCGGGAACTCCTGGGAAGACCACGGCCAGGGAGCCGATATGGGAACGCTGACGGTCGCTCACGAAGCATTGAAGCCGCTTCACATCAATCCCGATCAGATTAAGCTGATTATGAACGATATGAGACTGACCCCGAACAGCGGGCCTGCCGGCGGAAGCCGTTCCAACGTAATGACGGGCAACGCAACCCGGGTTGCCTGCGAAAATCTCCTGGCGGCGCTGAAAAAGAAAGACGGCACTTACCGGACCTATAAGGAAATGATTGCCGAAAAACTGCCGACAAAGTATATGGGCAAATGGACCGCGCCGTGTACGGAATGCAGCGTGGAAACCGGACAGGGCAACCCGTTCCCCGTTTATATGTACGGCGTTCTTCTTTCGGAAGTGTCGGTTGACACAACGAACGGCAAAGTCAAGGTAGAAAAGCTCACGATGGTTTCCGACTGCGGTCCCATCATGAACAAACTGGTGCTGGAAGGCCAGTTATGGGGCGGTCTTGTGCAGGGCATCGGTCTTGCTCTGTCGGAGGATTTTGAAGACCTGAAGAAGAACACGACCCTGATTAAATGCGGAATTCCCCGTATTGAGGACGTTCCGGATACCATGGACCTGATTCACCAGGAAACCCCGAGGCCGAACGGACCTTTCGGCATGGCCGGCTCCGGTGAAATGCCTCTTTCGGCACCGCACGCCTCCATTATCAACGCGATTTACAACGCATGCGGCGTCCGCATCACCAAACTTCCTGCCTATCCGGAAAAGATTCTGGCAGGTCTGAAAGAACTTGAATAAGCAACTCCAGTGAATCAATGTGGGCAAAACCGGTCCGTCCGGTTTTGCCCATAAGGAGGTTATGCATGGATAACAGGATTCTGGGACCCTGCGAGCAGTGTATTCATGACGAGCCGGCTGCTACGACGGCATGGTGTCCGATCCATGTTGACGTTGCGGCTTTTAACGCCGAGATGGAAAAAGGCGAGTTTAAGAAAGCCTACAAAATTCTGGAGAAAAAGATGCCTTTTGCGGGAGTCATCGGCATGATATGCGATCATCCCTGTGAAAAAGCATGCGTCAGGAATGGGCTGGACCGTTCGATTGCAGTTTCCGAGTTGGAACGCGCCGCGGTTTCTTACGGGTATACGCCTTTTAAAAAGGGGCTGACACCCCCTCAGAAAACCGGAACGGCAGCCGTTGTCGGCGGAGGAATCAGCGGAATGACCGCGGCCTTTGAACTGAGCAAAAAAGGCTTTCAGGTCACCATTTATGAAAAGGCCGGCAGGCTCGGCGGAAGCATTTGGAATCACGAAGGCAAAGCTCTTCGGAAAGAGACCATTGAAGAGGAGCTCAAAATCATTCCGAAGCTTGGCATCAGCGTTTTATTTGACCAGAAAGTCGGCAAATCTTTGCTGAACAAACTGGTTTCGGAATTCAATGTGGTTTATCTCGGAACAGGCGAATGGGAGGAAGAACTGGCGATCGACCCGAATACATTTCAGGTGAACGGTTCCTCCGTCTTTGCCGGGGGCAGACTTTTCTATCAAAACGATTCGGTAATCTATGCCGTCAGTTCCGGAAAAAGAGCCGCCGTTTCCATGGAACGGTATGTAAAGAAATCCTCGTTGACTGCGGGAAGAGAAAAAGAAAGCTCCTACGAAACCCCGCTGAACTACAGTCTGGAAGATGTCGGGCCTGCGGAAAGAGTGAAAAAAGCCGACGAGATTTACACGCAGGAGGAAGCAAAAAAAGAAGCTCAGCGCTGCCTGAAATGCAGGTGCTCCGAGTGTCAGAAGGCTTGTGCGCATCTGAAAAAATTTGATATGGTGCCCAAAACTTATGGGCGCCAGATTTTCATCAACGAAGGCGTCATCCTCGGCACGCATTACGCCAATAAGATGATCAATTCCTGCGCAATGTGCGGTCTCTGCACAGAGCAGTGTCCATCGGGAATCGGAATGGAAGAAATTATCCGCAAAACAAGGGAAAGCATGGTTGAAAAGGGCAAAATGCCGCTTTCCGCCCACGATTTTGCTTTGAAGGATATGGAATTCAGCAACAGCGACCGGTTCTTTCTGGTGAAATCCCCTCCCCCGATTCCGGAAGAAAAAAGGGAGGCCAGAGAAAAGGAGCTATTCACTTATCCGCGTCTCGCCTTTTCCAAATACGCGCAGTCCGTATTCCGAGGCGACCCGGTCGGCCGGCAAAAAGCGGATTATCTCTTTTATCCCGGATGCCAGCTTTCGGCTTCCTCACCCGAGTATGTCAAAAAATCCTATGCGTATCTTGTATCCCGAATCAAGGAAGGCGTCGGCCTGATGCTCGGCTGCTGCGGCGCACCCGCCGACTGGGCAGGCAGACAGGATCTGATGGAGGAAAATATTCAAAGGCTGCGGAACGCATGGACCGAAATGGACAAGCCTACGTTTATTCTGGCATGCTCCAGCTGCAGCGCCGTTTTTGAAAAATATCTTCCGGAAATCCCCCGCGTTTCCCTGTGGGAAATCTTCGAGCAGTACGGTCTGCCGGAAACTGCCGCAAACGGGAACGGACATGTTCTTTGTGTTCATGACGCCTGTTCCACAAGACATAATAAAGCAATTCACGACAGTCTGAGGCAGCTTGCGGCAAAACTCGGATACGACATCCGGGAGCTGAAATATTCCAAGGAAAAAACGAAATGCTGCGGTTACGGCGGGCTCGTCTATTTTGCCAACCGGGAACAGTCGAATGACTTTGTCAAAGACCGGATCAGTGAAAGCGGCGAAGATTATCTTGTTTACTGCGCCATGTGCAAAGACCTGTTCGTCGAAGGCGGAAAAAGGACCTATCATATTCTCGACCTGATTTTCGGGGAAATCTGGAAGGATATCGCTCAGGAAATGATGCCGATCCTATCGGAACGGCATGCGAATCGGGCATAGCTAAAGAAATCGATGCTGAGGGAATTCTGGAA
>JAEWRF010000040.1 GCA_023460155.1 Bacillota bacterium
GTTTATCTCCCCCCATGTCACCGAATTCCGTGAGCGCATTCAGGTAAATGGGGAAATGATTCCGGAATCTGCCCTTTGTTCCCTCGTGGAAACGGTTTTCCCGGAAGTGGAGAAAATGGCCTCCGAAGGGGAAATCATCACCGAGTTCGAACTGATTGCCGCGCTTGCCTTTCTTTGGTTCGCAGAACAGAACTGCGGCATCGTGGTGCTTGAGGTCGGGCTCGGAGGGCGGCTGGACGCCACCAACGTGATTCCCCGCCCGCTGGTTTCCGTGATTACGGCGCTTTCGCTGGATCATACCAAAATCCTCGGAGATACGATTGAAAAAATCGCCGCCGAAAAATGCGGGATTATCAAGCTGGGCGGGGTAACCGTGTGCTACCCGGAGCAGCCGCCTGCGGCGCTCGAAGTGATCCGGCGGACGTGCATGGAACGGGACAATCAACTGATTGTGCCTTGCCCTGAGAATCTTTCCGTCGGGACTATGAGCCTTTCCGGAACGGATTTCAAGTATCGCGGCATGACGCTTCATTTGCCGTTTTTGGGGGAGCATCAGGTCAAAAACGCGGCGACCGCGCTTGCAGTGCTTGAGGTTTTGGAGTCATCGGGCCGGCGGATCTCCGAAGCGGTTTACCGGGAAGGCTTCGCGTCCGCCCGATTCCCGGCAAGGCTGGAGGTCCTTTCCCAGAAGCCCGTCGTTCTGCTGGACGGGGCGCACAATCCGGGTGGGACCGTGGCGCTGGCCGAAGCGATCCGCCGTTATCTGCCCGGGAAACGGATCACAGCCGTCATGGGTATGATGGAGGACAAGGACGTCCGCACAGCGGTGCAGAATCTTTCCGGTCTGTTTGCCCGGGTGTTCACTGCCGCACCTGAATCCCCGCGTGCCATGCCCGCGAAAAAACTCGCGGAGCTTTGGATTTCTCTTGGCGCTCCCGCGATTCCCGCCGAAAATGCGGCTTCCGCCTTCCGGGCGGCAATGAAAGGGCTCGCCCCGGAGGAAGCCGTGGTCATCTGCGGGTCGCTTTATCTGGCGGGCGAGCTGCGCGGGTACGCTCTCGATTTTCTGAACGGCTAAACGGCCCCGGAAAAAAAGAGGAGCCTGTCCACATATTTCGATCAAAATTTCAACCGGAATCCCTTATCGTAATAGATAGGGGATTTTTTTTATTCCCCATGAATACCGAATGGGTTCATGGGGAATACTATTTTAATATCCATTCCAGGAGGGGCGCAGAAATGGGTGTCAGACTAATTTTTAAAGACGGAATTCTGACGGCGGTTCTGAACGGGGAAATCGATCATCATGCCGCGCGTGAAATTCGGAATGAAATCGATGAAACGGCTGCAAAGCTGAAGCCCAAGAAGCTCATCTTTGATTTTTCAGCCGTGCAGTTTATGGACAGCTCCGGCATCGGCCTGATTATGGGGCGGTGCAAGCTGATGCAGATTTGGGCCGGAACGGTGGAAATCACCGGGCTTCAGCCTAAGATTGAGCGGATTGTTTCCATCTCCGGTCTCAATCAGCTCTGCGTCATCACAAAGGGGGAGAAGAGATGAAACCGATCAATGAGATGAGCGTAAACTTTCCCAGCTATTCGGCCAACGAGGGCTTTGGCCGGGCGGCTGTGGCTGCCTTTGCGGCACAGCTCGACCCTACCGTCGACGAGCTCTGCGATATCCGAACGGCGGTTTCCGAGGCGGTAACCAACTGCATTGTCCACGCGTACCGAGATACAATCGGGGAGATTTACATAAACTGCAGGCTCTATGAAAACGGCGGCATCGCGATCAAGATCCGGGATAAGGGCTGCGGAATTGAAAATGTGGAGCAGGCGATGCAGCCGCTTTACACGACGGCCGGTGGAGAGCGTGCGGGACTTGGCTTTGCCGTGATGCAGAGCTTTATGGACAAGCTCCACGTATCCTCAAAGCTCGGGCGCGGCACAACCGTCACCATGCGGAAGACTATCAGGCGCCGCTCCGACAATGGATAGGGAGGAAACCGTTCAGAACAACCTCGGTCTTGTTCATGCCTGCGCCCGCCATTTCCGCGGCCGCGGGATCGACTACGACGACCTGTTTCAGGCGGGCTGCCTGGGCCTTGTTAAGGCGGTCGATAATTTTGACGAGTCGCGCGGGCTGAAATTTTCCACCTACGCGGTGCCCGTCATTCTGGGCGAGATCCGACGTCTGTTCCGGGACGGGGGCGCCGTCAAGGTGAGCCGGGGCCTCAAAGAGCTTTCCCTGCGCGCGACCCGGGAATCCACTCTGTTTGCCGCCCGGGAGGGCAGAAACCCCACGGTAAGCGAGCTTTCGGAGATCCTCGGCATATCCCCGGAGGGAACCGCACAGGCCCTCGGAGCGGCTCAGCTTCCCATTTCACTCACGGCCGACGAAGAGGACGGCGGCGGCCAGATTGACGTAAGTGTGGAATCGGCGGATGAGAAAATTGCGGAGATGCTTTCGCTCAAGCAGGTCGTCACGGAGCTGGAGCCGCGCGACCGGAGCATTATCATTTTTCGGTATTTCAAACGGCGCACTCAGACGGAGACGGCGGAAGCGCTCGGCATGACGCAGGTTCAGGTTTCCCGGCGCGAAAAGCGGATTCTGGACGAACTTCGATTAAAGCTGACATAGAAGAGCGGCAGGCCGAAGCCTGCCGCTCTTGCTTATTCATCCGATTCGGAAATGTTCTTGATATCATACGGCGTCTTTTGATACACAAAGTAATTCAGCCAGTTGGAAAACATAAGGAACGCGTGACTCCGCCAGGTGAACAGCGGTTTCTGCGTCGGGTCGTCGTTCGGAAAGTAGTTCTGTGGGATCAACGGGTGAATCCCCTTTTTTACATCCCGCAGATACTCTTTTTTCAGTGTATCCCTGTCGTATTCCTCAT
>JAEWRF010000041.1 GCA_023460155.1 Bacillota bacterium
GGTTTCCGGCCGCGGCGAACTGCATCTTTCCATCCTGATTGAGGAAATGCGCAGGCAGGATTACGAGTTTCAGGTGACCAGCCCTCAGGTAATCTACAAGGAGATCAACGGCAAAAAGTGCGAGCCGATCGAACTGCTGATGATCGAGGTACCGGACAGCTACGTCGGCGCGGTTATGGAAAAGCTCGGTACCCGCAAGGCGGAAATCGTTAATATGGGCACCCGGAATACCGGCGTTACCCATCTGGAGTTTAAAATTCCTGCCCGCGGTCTCATGGGTTATCGGCAGGAATTCCTGACCGACACCAACGGCAACGGAATTATGAACAATGTATTCGACAGCTACGAACCCTACAAGGGTGAGATCAACCAGCGCCCGCAGGGTTCGCTGGTCGCCCATGAAACGGGAGAGTCCACAGGGTACGGCCTGTTTTACGCTCAGGACCGCGGCCGTATGTTCATTGGACCCGGCGTTGAGGTCTACGAGGGGATGATCGTCGGCGTCAGCCCAAAATCGGACGATATCGCTGTCAACATCTGCAAGAAGAAGCACGCGACCAATACCCGTTCGTCCGGCGCGGATGAAGCGCTGAAGCTCACCCCGCCCAGTAACCTGAGTTTGGAGCAGTGTCTGGAATTCATCAAGGCCGACGAACTGGTGGAAGTCACTCCGAAGTCGATCCGGATGAGGAAGACGGTGCTGGATAAGGAAACGCGGATGAAACAGGCGAGTAAGAAAAAATGACTTTCGTGATTCTCGACCTTGAGTGGAACGGCGCCTACAGCCGGCGGCTGAAGGGCTTTATCAATGAGATCATCGAGTTCGGCGCCGTGAAGGTGGATGAACAGTTTCGGATTATTGATACGTTTGAAGCCCTGATCCGGCCTCAGGTGGGGAAGAAGATCAGCGGAAAGATCCGCACGCTTACCAGCATTACAAACGAAGATCTTGAGTGCGGCCTGCAGTTTATGCAGGTCACCGCCCGTTTTGGAAAATGGGCCGGGGACTCCGTTCTGATGACCTGGGGAAAATCGGATATTCTGGTTCTGATTGAAAATTTCCGCTATTTCGGCGGAGGAAGACGCATCCCGTTTCTAAAGCGGTATGTCAATCTGCAGGATTATTGTGAACGCCAGCTTGATTATGACCGGACGAAGCAGATCGGTCTCTCCACAGCCGCGCAGCTTCTGGGCATCGACGAGGGCGGCTTTGACCATCATCGCGCGCTCGGCGACAGCCTGCTCTCTCTGCGCTGCCTGGAAAAGCTCCATGTTCCCGGCAGTCTGGAAAGTTTTATTCAGGCTGCGGATACTGATGATTTTTACGACCGCATGGAATTCCGCACGACGGTGATCTGCGACCTTAAGCATCCGCTCATTCAGCCCTCCGATCTTTCCTTCTGCTGCGACCTTTGCGGCCGCAGAGCGAGGCGGGTCGGCGAATGGCAGCTCCGGAACAAAAGCTTCCGCGCCGAGTTCCAGTGCAGGCGGTGCGATCATCGCTTTTACGGCAGGGTTCAGTTTAAACTGAAATACGAGGGGATGGTCGTCAAAAAGACCGTTCTTCCGTATCGGACCGAGCCGGAAAGCAAGGCTGCGCCGGAGGGGCAGGAAACCGCGGAAACCGGAGCAGCACAGCAGGAGTAAGCCGGAGACCCGATCAATTGACAGACCGCGGCAGATCGTTCAGAGCAGTTTTGCAGCTATGCGGCTTTGCCGTCAGTCTTGGCCCCATCCGACGGGATGGGGCTCTTTGTTTTTGACGGCATTTTTTATTTTACAAAGAAAATTGTTGAAACCCGGTAATTTTCATGTATACTGATATTTATCGGATTTTCAGATGAGAAACGAAGGCGGCGGTTGTATTGGAGATTCAGTCGGTTGGAAACATGACGAAGTGTGTGCGGGACGGGGTGGAGTTTTTGACCTTCCCGATTTTTGCGCCGTGGACCTTTGTCCGTCACGCGTTTTCCACGCGGATCGGGGGAGTCAGCGAAAATGAGTTTGCTTCTATGAACCTGAGCTTCCGGAGGGGAGATCCCGACGAAAACGTGATGGAAAATTACCGCAGGTTCTGCGGAGCGGCGGGCTTTGGCCCGGATACTCTCGTTTCTTCCGCGCAGGTACACCATACGGTGATTCGGCGGGTCGGCAGGGAAAACTGCGGGGAAGGCTTCACCAAGCCGAAAAGCGCGGCCGGCGTGGACGGCCTGATCACGAATGAGCCCGGCGTCACGCTGGTGACGCATTACGCGGACTGCGTGCCCCTGTTCCTCCTGGATACGCGCAACCGTGCGATCGGCCTGGTGCACTCCGGCTGGCGCGGCACCGCCGCGAAAATCGGCCTTGCCGCCGTCAAGGCGATGCATCGGGAGTTCGGGACCCGGCCGGGGGATCTGGTCGCCGGAATCGGACCGTCCATTGGGCCCTGCTGCTTTGAGGTGGACGCTCCGGTGCGTGATGTTTTTGCGGGTATGTCGGAGCTTCAGCCGGAAGAACTGATTACGGACGACGGAAACGGAAAATATCATATTGATCTCTGGGAGGCGAATCGGCGCATCCTGAGTCAGGCGGGCCTTCCGGATGAACATATCGCGGTCGCGAAGCTGTGCACGGAGTGCAACGCGGACTGGCTGTTTTCCCACCGTGCAAGCGGCGGAAAGCGCGGCGGACTCGCGGCCTTTATGGCGCTGACAAAGGAAGGCCGGCATGGAAACTGAGTGCTGCATGCTCTGCCCCCGCAGCTGTGGGGCAAAACGGGAAGCACGCTCCGGCTCCGGTTACTGCGGCATGGGGACGGAAGCGGTCGTAGCCCGCGCGGCATTGCATTTTTGGGAGGAACCCTGCATCAGCGGAACACGCGGTTCCGGCGCGGTCTTTTTCACCGGCTGTTCCCTGCGGTGCGTCTTCTGCCAGAATTATGAGATCAGCACGGAACTCAACGCCGGAAAGCCGGTAACTCCGGAAGAGCTTTCCGCAATTTTCCGGCGCCTGACAGAGCAGGGGGCGCATAACATCAATCTGGTCACCGCAAGCCATTTCGTTCCGGCCGTGACGGAGGCTCTTTCGCTCTGGAAGCCTCCGGTTCCGGTCGTCTACAACTGCGGGGGCTACGAAAGCATTTCCACGCTGAAGCTTCTGGAGGGTTATGTC
>JAEWRF010000042.1 GCA_023460155.1 Bacillota bacterium
TCGAGGCTCCGTTTGTTTATTTTCTGGTTCAGATTTTGCCCATTGTTGTGAAATAAACCGCACAGAAATGCAATAAAGCATCTGTTTGGAGAATACTAATGAAACAAAGGATCTCGGTTCTCGGGTCCACCGGTTCGATCGGGACCCAAACCCTTTCCGTCGCACGTCACCTTAATCTTCGGGTCTGTGCGCTGGCTGCCAACCGGAATATCCGCCTTCTGGAAGAACAGATCCGTGAATTCCGCCCTGAAATAGCGGCCGTGTTCGATCCGAAATCAGCCCGCGAGCTGAAAACAGCCGTATCCGACCTTCCGGTCAAAGTGCTGGAAGGAATGGACGGATTATGTGAAGCGGCCTGCCTTCAGACGGCAGGCCTTGTTTGCAATTCGGTCGTTGGTATGGTGGGTCTTCGGCCAACTCTGGCTGCCATAGCGGCAAAGAAAAACGTCGCGCTTTCCAACAAAGAGACTCTCGTCGCGGGCGGAGAGCTTGTCATGCGCGCCGCCGCCGAAAGCGGAGTCACCATCTTCCCGGTGGACAGCGAGCATTCCGCTATTTTTCAGTGCCTGCAGGGCTGCCCCGATAAAAAGGCGGTCCGGAAGCTGATCCTTACGGCGTCCGGCGGTCCGTTCTTCGGAAAGAAGGCGGAAGAACTGCAAAACGTCACACCGGAACAGGCGCTCCGTCACCCGAACTGGCACATGGGTCCGAAAAATACCATCGACTCCGCCACCATGATGAACAAGGGGCTGGAGGTCATTGAGGCCTCCCGGCTGTTCGGAATGCCTTCAGAGCGGATTGAAGTGCTGATCCAGCGCGAAAGCGTGATCCACTCCATGATTGAATACGAGGATTCCTCCGTGATCGCCCAGCTGAGCGTCCCGGATATGCAGCTGCCGATTCAGTACGCCATCACATGGCCCCAAAGGCTGAATTCTCCCGTAGCCCCGCTCGATTTGTCGAAATACGGAACGCTCAGCTTCGCAAAACCGGATGCGGAGACATTCCGCTGTCTGGCCGCATGCCGAAACGCCCTGAGAAGGGGCGGGCTTGCGCCAGCCGCGGCAAACGGAGCCAACGAGACAGCCGTACAGCTGTTTTTGGAACAAAAGATTTCCTTTCTGGAAATCGGAGAGCTGGTCGGGGCCGCGACGGAGCACCAGCCCGATGTGGCCGGTCCTGTTACTGTTGAAGATATAATCGAGGCTGACGCGCAGGCCCGGCGTTTTGTTGCCGGAGCCGTAAGCGGCAAATGAGGTGATTTGTCATAATCAAGGTTATCTTGATCATTATCGCTGTCCTTCTGTTCGGATTCATGATTTTCATTCATGAATTCGGGCATTTTTCCATGGCAAAACTCTGCAAAATCCGTGTCAACGAATTTGCTCTTGGGATGGGGCCGACGCTGTTCCATTTTCAGAAGGGGGAAACCCGCTATTCCCTGCGGCTGCTGCCAATCGGCGGCTTTTGCGCAATGGAAGGGGAAAACGAAGAAAGCCCGGATGAGCGTTCCTTTTTCCGAAGACCGGTCTGGCAGAGGATCATTGTCGTGGCTATGGGAGCGATTCTGAACATCATTTTAGGCCTTGTGCTTATGATGCTGATACTGGGACAGCAGCCCGCCTTTTCCTCAACCACTATTTCCCAGTTTGAGAATAATTCCGCCTTGCAGAAAGCCGGGCTGATGCGCGGAGACGAATTTGTTTCAATCGACCATTACCGCGTTTACGGCGACCGGGACCTCAGTTTTGCCCTTGCAACCGCAAATCCGAACTCCGTTGATATTGAAGTCAGCCGCAATGGAAAGCTGATGAGCTTCGACAACGTAAAATTCAACAGCCAGTCCATCAACGGAAAAAATTATATTTCCCTCGACTTTTATGTTCTGCCCATCGAAAAAAATCCTATCACACTGGTCGGAAAATCGGCAGTCGATACGGTTTCGACGGTGCGCATGGTCTGGTACAGCCTGGTTGGATTTGCCACCGGCAAGTTCGGCCTAAATGACGTCGCCGGACCCGTCGGCGCCGCCAGCGTCATCAATCAGGCCGTTTCCGCAGGACTCAAGCAGAACTTTCTCGCGGGACTTAACAATGTGCTCTACATGATGATGATCCTCACGGTAAACCTAGGCGTCGTCAACCTGCTTCCGTTTCCGGCGCTGGACGGCGGCAAGCTTCTGTTTCTGCTGATCGAAGCGGTGCGCCGCAAACCGATTCAGGCCAAATACGAGGGCTGGGTGGAGACCGTCGGATTCTGCCTGCTGATGGGTTTCATGGTGGTAATCACCTACAGCGATATTCTCCGGCTGATTACCGGGAAGGGACTGGGCGGATAATGCGAAGATCAAGACAGATTATGGTTGGAAACGTTCCGGTCGGCGGGGGAGCAAAAATCACCGTCCAGTCCATGCTGAACGTCCGCGCAGATGACATTGACGGAAACGTACGGCAGGCAAAGGAGCTGGAAAATGCCGGGTGCGAAATTCTCCGCGCCGCAGTACCAGATCTTCCGGCTGTTCGGCTGATCGAGGCAATTAAAAAAGAAATCCGCATTCCGCTCGTAGCGGACATTCATTTTGATTACCGGCTCGCGCTGGAATCCGCCGCCGCGGGAGCGGACGCAATTCGGATCAACCCGGGAAACATCGGCGCAGAGGACCGGGTCAAGGCGGTTGCCCTTGCCTGTCGGAATCGGGGAATACCGATCCGCATCGGTGTAAATTCCGGGTCGCTTGAAAAGGACATCCTCGCGAAATACGGCGGGCCGACGCCCGAAGCCCTTGCGGAAAGCGCTTTTTTTCACGCGTCTCTGCTGGAAAAATTTGATTTCCGCGATCTTGTTATTTCCATCAAGTCCTCAAATGTGGACACCATGATTCGGGCCAATGAAATCATCGCCGAAAAATGCGATTACCCGCTTCATCTCGGTGTTACGGAGGCAGGCAGCGAGCACATGGGTATTATCAAGTCTTCCATCGGAATCGGATCGCTGCTGCAGCGGGGGATCGGGGACACAATCCGAGTTTCCCTGACGGCCGACCCAGTAAAGGAAGTCCGGGCCGGACTTGACCTTTTGAAAGCTATCGGCCTGCGGGGCGGGGTGCGGATCATCTCCTGCCCGACCTGCGGCAGGACGAAAATCGACCTGATTTCCATCGAAGGTGAAGTGGAGCGGCGCCTTTCCGGCTGCCAAAAGGAACTTACGGTTGCTGTGATGGGATGCGCCGTCAACGGGCCGGGGGAAGCCCGGGAAGCAGACATCGGAATTGCAGGCGGCGACGGCGTCGGCCTGATCTTCCGCAGGGGACAGGTCGTACGGAAGGTCCCTGAGGAAGAATTGGTTGACCGTCTGATGCAGGAAATTGAACAGCTGTAAAGGAAGAGAATCCAGTGAAAAGCTTCGGCGAATTTTTCGACGCATACATAGATATTTCCAAAATTCCGGCCCCCATTAAAACGGGGGCTATTTCCTCGTTGCGGATCGACTCCGCCTCCCGCAAGCTGACGGCGCAGGTAGAACTGGATTCGCTTGTGGAACGCACCGCGCTTTACGGCGTGGAGCAGCGAATCGAAGCCTGCCAGGCGCTCCGCCTGGCCCGTGCGCAGCTGATTCCAAAATATCCGAGGGACTGCTTCTCTCTGGATTATTACCCGAGTCTGGTGCTGGAGCTGAAGCGCCGGGAAGCCTGCGTCAACGGTTCGCTGAGCGATTCCAAGGCCAGACTGGAAAACGGCGAGCTCGTCATAACGCTTAGCCACGGCGGCGGAGAACTGCTGCTCTCCCGGAAGGTTGACCGCATCCTCTCCGAGATCATTCGGGAGGAATTCGGGATTCCGCTCGGCGTCCGGCTGGACGGCCTGCTGACCGCGGACAGCGAAAATCTCGTTTATATCGAAAAGGCGAAGCACAAGGAAGAAAAGGCACAGCGTCAGGCTTTGACGGAGCAGGCGGAGGTCCATGACTCAAACATGGAGCGCGATACCGTCGCAAGAACCGTCAGCATCCGCAACAGAGAGACTCTGCTGCCTACGATCATTCCGGAAACAGCACGCGAGCTTTACGGCCACATTCCGAAGGCGAACCCGACTCCGATTTCAAAAGTCACGCCGGATATCGGGAGTGTCACGGTGTGGGGTGAAATATTTACCGTCAGCCAGAAGGAAACGCGGGACAAACAGCGGAAAATCTACTCGGTCAACATCACGGATTACACCGGTTCCATCACCCTGAAAATAATTGAATTGGCCGCCCAGTGCAAAATGCTGGACACGCTCTCGAACGGAATGTCCGTCATCGTGCGCGGCGACGTCGAATACGATAAATACGACCACGAAGTGGTGCTCCGCCCCAAAAGCATCGCTTCCGTCAGTCAGGTGCAGGTTGTGGACCGCGCGCAGACCAAACGGGTGGAACTTCATCTGCACACCAATATGTCGTCCATGGATGGCGTCAACAGCGCGGGCGACCTGATCCGCCGCGCGGCGAACTGGGGACAGACCGCCGTCGCCATTACCGATCACGGCGTGGCGCAGGCGTTCCCGGATGCAATGAACGCGGCGGAGGAACTGACGAAAAAGGGGAAACCGATCAAGATCATCTACGGGATGGAGGCCTATTTCGTCAACGACCTCGTGTCCGCCGTACGCGGTCATTCGGAGAAAACCTTTTCCGATGAATTCATTGCGTTCGACGTTGAAACGACCGGCCTCAGCCCAACGAACGACCGCCTTACGGAAATCGGCGCCGTTCGCATCCGCGGCGGGGAAATCGTTGAGTCCTTCGACACCTTTGTAAATCCGGAACGGCCGATTCCCGCTAAAATCACGGAGCTGACCAGCATCACGGACCAGATGGTAAAGGACGCACCGAAGGAGAAGGACGCGCTTTCTTCCTTCTATTCCTTCTGCGGAAAAGACGCCGTTCTGATTGCGCACAATGCGGAATTCGACACTTCCTTTATCCGTGTTGCCGCAGAGCGGAACGGAATGACCTTTTCCAATCCCTATATTGATACCGTCCCGATGTGCCGCTCCCTGCTGACGGGAATTAAAAACTGCAAGCTGGACACGGTCGCGAAATTTCTCAAACTCGAGAATTTTCACCATCACCGCGCCTGCGACGATGCCGCCATTCTCGGCCGCATCTTTCTCTGCCTGCTGCAGCGCCTGAAGGAAGACACCGGAGCAAACAGCGTCGCGGCGATCAACACCTCCCTTGCCGGCGGCGACATCAAAAAAATGAGATCCTACCATATGATCCTGCTGGTGCAGAACAAAGTCGGACTCAAGAATCTTTATAAACTGATTTCTAAATCCCACCTTCAGTATTTTTACCGCAATCCCCGCATTCCGAAATCAGAACTGGTGAAGCTGCGGGAAGGAATTCTGGTTGGAAGTGCCTGTGAAGCAGGTGAGCTTTACACCGCAATTCTGAACGCGCAGCCCTGGGAAACGCTGTGCGAAATCGCTTCCTTCTACGATTATCTCGAAATGCAGCCGCTTGGCAACGACCGCTTTCTCATCCGCGACGGAATGGTGCCGGACGAGGAAAAACTGAAAGAGATCAACAGGACGATCCTGAAGCTCGGGGACAAGCTCCATAAGCCAGTCGTTGCCACGACGGACGCGCATTTTATGGACCCGAAGGACGGCGATTACCGGAAAATTCTGATGCAGGGGCAGGGCTTCAAGGATACGGATGAGCAGGCTCCTCTCTATATGCGCACAACGGAAGAAATGCTCGAAGAGTTTTCCTATCTCGGGAAGGAAAGGGCGGAAGAGGTCGTCGTAACCAACACAAACCGAATCGCCGATATGGTGGAGGAAATCCGTCCGATTCCGGAGGGGACCTATCCGCCGTTCATTGAGGGAGCGGAAGAGCAGCTGACCCAGATCACCTGGAGCCGCGCCAAGGAAATCTACGGCGACCCGCTCCCGGAAATTGTACAGAAGCGTCTGGACCGCGAGCTCGGCTCCATCACGAAACACGGCTTCTCCATTCTTTACATGACCGCGCAGAAGCTGGTGGCCGATTCCGTCGCACACGGCTATCTGGTCGGCTCCCGAGGTTCCGTCGGTTCCTCCTTTGTCGCCAATATGGCCGGAATTTCCGAAGTGAATCCGCTGGATCCGCATTACATCTGTCCACACTGCAAGCACAGCGAATTCATAACCGATGGGAGCTACGGCAGCGGCTTCGACCTGCCGCCCAAAAAGTGCCCGGACTGCGGCACGGAGATGAACCGCGACGGCCACACGATCCCGTTTGAAACCTTCCTGGGTTTCGACGGGGACAAAACCCCCGATATCGACCTGAACTTCTCCGGCGAATACCAATCCAGCGCCCACCGGTACACGGAAACACTGTTCGGGAAAGACAACGTGTTCAAGGCCGGAACAATTGCCACGGTCGCCGACAAAACTGCGCTTGGCTTTGTAAAGAAGTACGCAGAAGAAAAGGGCGTCGTCATGCACCGCGCCGAAGAGCTCCGCCTCTCCACCGGCTGCACCGGCGTTAAGCGGACGACCGGCCAGCATCCGGGCGGCATGGTGGTCGTCCCGAAGGGGATGGAAATTTTCGATTTCTGTCCGGTTCAGCACCCGGCGAACGACCAGAATTCGGACAACATCACAACCCACTTCGACTTCCATTCCATCCACGACACCATCTGCAAACTGGACGAACTCGGTCATGATGTTCCTACCATCTACCGCTATCTGGAGGATTACACCGGCATCCCGGTTATGGACGTATCCATGAGCGACCCGGAGGTCATGTCGCTGTTTACCTCCACCGAAGCTCTGGGTGTCAAGCCGGAGGACATTGATTCCCAGACCGGGACTTTTTCCCTGCCAGAGGTCGGTACCAGCTTCGTGCGCCAGATGCTCATCGATTCCCAGCCGAAGACCTTTTCCGACCTGCTGCAGGTTTCCGGCCTTTCCCACGGCACGGACGTCTGGCTCGGCAACGCGCAGGAACTGATCAAAAGCGGAAAATGCAAAATTTCCGAGGTAATCGGAACACGCGACAGCATCATGACCTACCTTCTCCTCAAAGGTGTTGAGCCGAAAAAGGCATTCAAGATCATGGAGATCGTCCGGAAAGGCAAAGCTCCAAAACTGCTGACCGATGAATACATACAGGCAATGAAAGACTGCAACGTTCCGCAGTGGTACATTGATTCCTGCATGAAAATCAAATATATGTTCCCGAAGGCGCACGCCGCCGCCTATATGATTTCCACGCTCCGCCTCGGCTGGTACAAGGTCCATAAGCCGGTCGAATACTACGCCGCCTATTTCACCGTCCGCGGAGAGGACTTCGACGGCGCGCTCGTAATGCAGGGCAGGGAAGCAGTCCGACGCCGCATGAATGAAATCAGCATGAAAGGCAAGGAAGCAAGCGCAAAGGAAGAATCCGCCTACGCCACGTACCAGATCGTCAATGAGATGCTCGCGCGCGGCATTCAGGTTCTGCCGGTTGATTTGTACAAGTCCGACGCCCGAAAATATCTGGTGGAAGATGGAAAAATCCGTCTTCCGTTCCTGTCGCTGGGGGGCGTCGGCGAAGCCGCCGCCAACAGCCTTGCCGCGGCAAAGGATGCCGGTCCCTATATCTCGGTTGACGATCTCCAGACGCGCTCCAAGGTATCGAAATCCGTGATAGAAACGCTTGCGAGTGCCGGTGTTCTGACCGATCTTCCGGCAAGCAGTCAGATGACTCTGTTTTAGTTGACAGTCTTATTTTAGTGTGGTATTATAGTAGCAAGCTAAAGTGATTGAAATCTGACAAGTCTGGAGCCTGCCATGAAACGAAACAATAAAATCACGCCGGAAGGCACGCGTGACCTTCTCTTTGAGGAATGTCTCGCCCGGCGTTCGGTAGAAAAAATCACTACCTCCGTGTTTGCCGCCCGCGGCTTTCATGAAGTCGTAACACCGGGAATTGAATTTTACGACGTATTCGACCCGGAATTTTCGGGAATCAGTCCCGATGTGATGTACAAAACAACGGATCTTCGCGGAAGGCTGGTGGTCATGCGCCCGGATTCTACCCTGCCCATCGCTCGGCTGACCGCCACACGCCTGCAAAATCAGAAACGGCCGATCCGTCTTTACTATTCGCAGCCGATTTTCCGGAACAATCCCGGCCTGGCCGGGCGCAGCAACGAATCCAATCAGACCGGAATTGAACTGCTCGGCGCCGGGGGGATCCGCGCCGATCTCGAGGTAATCGAGACGGCCGCCGCCGCGCTTTCGAAATGTGTGCCAGGTTACCGTCTGGAACTCGGCCACGCCGGTTTTTTCAAAGCCCTTTCGCAGCAGCTTCCGGTCGGCGACGAAGTACGGGAGGATATCCGCAGCGCGATTGAGTCCAAAAACTACGCGGCCCTGAACACGATTCTGGACGGTCTTACGGATTGTCCTTCGGTCCGGGCCATGCGGAAGCTTCCCAGACTGTTCGGCGGAGAAGAAGTATTTGCGGAAGCCGCTCCTCTCTGCGAAGACGGAAGTCTCAGGGAAACGCTGGATTATTTGCACGGAATCTACCGTTCGCTTTCAGCACTTGGTTTGGACGGCAGGCTGATGGTTGACCTCGGCCTCGTGCAGCGAAACGATTACTATACCGGAATCGTGTTCAGCGCCTATGTGGAAACCTTCGGAGACGCCGTCCTGCTTGGCGGCCGCTATGACAATCTTCTGGAGCATTTCGGTCTCCCGATGCCCGCCATCGGCTTTTCCATGAACGTAGACGCAATCGCCCGATGCTGTGTCCCGGAGTCGAAAAGCATTTCGGTTCCTCCGGACGTTCTTGTGCACGGAGACGACGGCTGCGAGATGAAGGCTCTGCTGTATGCGGCAGAACTGTCCGAAACCGGCCTGCGCTGTGAAACAAGCGTCGCAAATACGCGGGAAGCAACGGTTGCCTACGCGAAGGAATGCGGAATCCGACGTGTCGACTTCATTTCCGCCGCCGGTAAGACCGAAACCATGAACGGGATTGAGGAACTATGAAACCATTGAGAATTGCCCTTACCAAGGGGAGACTGGAAAACGATACGGTCGGTCTGTTCGAAAAAATCGGTTTGGACTGTTCCGCCGTTCACAATAAGGGGCGCAAGCTGATTCTTCCAATCGGCAATGGAAATTTTGAAGTCGTGCTCGCCAAGGCGGCCGACGTCATCACGTATGTGGAACATGGCGTCTGCGACCTCGGCGTTGTCGGAAAAGACACCCTTATGGAAAAGGGCGGCAGCTTCTACGAGGTGCTTGACCTCGGCTTCGGCAAATGCCGTTTTGCTCTGGCGGGGCCGAAGGGAGCGGATTTTTTCTCCGGCTATTCGGTGAAGACCATCGCGTCGAAATATCCGCGCGTCGCTCGGAACTATTTTGAAAAAAAGGCCATGGACATCCGGATTATCAAAATCGAGGGATCGGTAGAGCTTGCGCCGCTGCTTGGGCTGGCCGACGCGATCGTCGATATTGTGGAAACCGGGACGACTCTTAAGGAAAATGGTCTGGAAATTTTTGAGCCGATCTGCGATATTTCGGCTCGGCTGATTGTCAATGCGGCAAGCCTGAAGCTCCGGAAAGAAGAAATTGAAGCGCTTACGGAGCTTATGGAAACCAAAATCACGGAAGAAGCAGGCCGCGGAAAGGCGGAAAAAGCAAAATGATGCAGATTTTTCAGGAAAAAGAAGGACTTGGCGAAGACCTGATCCGCCAGTTGAAACAGCGCAGCCGCAAGGCCGACCCAAAGGTTGAGGCGTCGGTTGCGGAAATTCTCGAAAATGTCCGCACAGGCGGAGATCGGGCAGTACGTGAATACACTAAAAAATTCGACGGTGCCGTTCCGGAAAGCTTTGAGGTTACCCGGGAAGAAATGCAGAAATCCGCGGAACAGTGCGACCCGGCCTTCGCTGCGGCACTTTCCCGCGCCGCCGGCCAGATCCGCGATTTTCACGAACGGGAAAAGCAGCAGAGCTGGATGACCACGCGCCCGGACGGCGTGATCATGGGCCAGCGCGTCCGCGGCCTCTCAAGGGTCGGGATTTATGTTCCCGGCGGCACCGCAGCCTACCCTTCCTCCGTTCTGATGAACGCTGTTCCGGCGAAAATCGCCGGGGTAGGGGAGATCATTATGACAACCCCCCCCGGCAAAAATGGAAAGCCGAACCCGGACATCATGGCTGCGGCGCTGATCGCCGGAGTCGACCGGGTCTTTCAGGTCGGCGGTGCGCAGGCAATCGCGGCCCTCGCCTATGGGACAGAAAGCATCCCGCAGGTCGATAAGGTGGTTGGACCGGGAAATATCTTCGTTGCGACGGCGAAGAAGCAACTCTACGGCGTTATCGGGATCGATATGATCGCTGGTCCGAGCGAAATTCTGGTTCTGGCCGACGAAACAGCTAACCCTGTTTTTCTTGCCGCGGACCTGATGTCTCAGGCGGAGCACGACGTGCTCGCCTCCGCGATTCTTCTGACCACCTCAAAGGAAATCGCAGAAAAGACGGCCGCGGAAATCGGGCGGCAGATCGCCGGCCTCTCCCGCCGGGAAATCATCGAGAAATCGCTCTGCGATTACGGTGCGATCGTTGTGTGCAGCTCCATGAAGGAAGCCATTCGGTTTGCGAACGAGCTTGCCCCGGAGCATCTGGAAGTCTGCGCCGCGAATCCGATGGAATACCTCGGCAAAATTGACAACGCCGGTTCCGTGTTCCTCGGGAATTATTCTCCGGAGCCGCTCGGCGATTATTACGCCGGACCCAACCATGTTCTTCCTACAGGCGGCACGGCACGGTTCTTCTCTCCGCTTTCCGTGGACAGCTTCCTTAAAAAGTCTGGCTTTGTCTGCTATACTAAGGAAGCTCTGGAGCCCGTGGAAGAGGACATCATCCGTCTGGCGGAAGCGGAAGGCCTGACGGCGCACGCGAATTCCATCAAGGTAAGAGGGAAGTCCCAGTCGTCGAAATAAAAGACTCCATCGCAAAATTCAGATACATTATAGTTCTTCCGATCGGAAAGAGGAGGGAGTGTAAAAAATGAGAATATCCTTGCAGAGCCGGAAAACGCGCGAAACGGAAATTTCCGTTGAATTGAATCTTGACGGCGGAGAAGTCTCGGTTAAAACCGGAATCGGATTTTTCGACCACATGCTTCAGGCTTTCGCGGTTCACGGCGGATTCGGGCTGAAAATCACGGTGAAGGGCGACTTGGAAGTGGATGGTCACCATACGGTGGAAGACACCGGAATCGTGCTCGGCAAAGCGTTTGCCGAGGCTCTGGGTGATAAATCCGGCATCGCGCGTTTCGGCAGTTTTACCGTTCCCATGGACGAAGCTCTTGCTCTTGCGGCCGTGGACATAAGCGGCAGGCCGTTTCTGGTGTTTCAGGCACAGTTCCCTCAGGAAAAAATCGGAGATTACGACTCCTGCCTCACCGAAGAATTCATGCGGGCTTTGGCCTTTAACGCCGGCATTACCCTTCACACACGGGCGGAATACGGCGTGAACGCGCATCATATGGTTGAGGCGATGTTCAAAGCGGTTGCCCATGCTCTCCGGCTCGCCGTACAGCCCACAGGAGCAGGCACGCTCTCCACAAAAGGAGTTTTATAATAACCGCCAAGGAGGTTCCTACCTTTGATTATCCTTCCCGCTATTGATATTAAGGACGGTGAATGCGTCCGGCTTTTTCAGGGTGATTACGCAACCGCGCACAAAGTGGCCGACAGCGCACTTGATACCGCGAAGGCGTTTGAAGCAGCCGGTGCCGAATGGCTTCATACGGTTGACCTGAACGGCGCAAAAGCCGCAAAACCGGTTAATGCTTCTCTCCTGTTTGATCTTGCCAAAAACACCGGTTTGAAAGTGGAGATCGGCGGCGGAATCCGCGACATGCAGACCGTTGATTTTTACCTTAAAAACGGAATTGCGCGGGTTATTCTCGGCACTGCGGCGCTTTCCCAGCCTGATCTGGTCATTTCCGCGGTAAAAAAGTACGGGGAGCGCATCGCCGTCGGCATCGACGCGAGGGACGGAAAGGTCGCCCAGAACGGCTGGACGCAAACCTCCTCCGTTAATTACCTGGATTTTGCCAAATCGATGGAGCAAGTCGGTGTAAAGTATATCATCTTTACAGATATTTCTCGGGACGGAGCTCTGACCGGGCCCAATCTGGAAATGCTCGACCGGTTGAACCGCGCCGTTTCCTGCAATATCATTGCCAGCGGCGGGGTCAGCAGCATCAAAGATATTTCCGATCTTCTGTCTCTGAACCTTTCTGGGGCCATCTGCGGCAAATCCCTCTACTCCGGGAACCTTGATCTTGCAGAGGCGATCCGGCTCTGTGCGGAACAGAGGGCCATAAAAGTGCAGGATCTGGACCGCTTCTTTAAAAAGTCTGAGCTTCTTCCCTCTGTTATCCAGGAGTACGGCACCGGAGAAGTGCTGATGCTTGCCTATATGAACCGGGAATCCCTGCAGAAAACGCTGGAAACCGGCTACACGTGGTTTTTCAGCCGTTCCCGTCAGGAACTTTGGAACAAAGGAGCCACTTCGGGACATCTGCAGAAGGTCGTAAAGATCATGGGCGACTGTGATGACGATACGCTTCTTATTACCGTAAAGCAGACCGGAGCGGCCTGCCACACCGGCTCACACAGCTGCTTTTTCAACGAAGTTTGGAGGGATTCCCATGAGTGACATGCTGAAAAAAGAATATGAAACAATCATGGAGCGAAAAGCCGACCGTCAGGAAGGCTCCTACACCTGCTATTTGTTTGAGAAGGGACTCGACAAGATTCTGAAAAAGTGCGGCGAAGAATGCAGCGAAGTGATCATCGCCGCCAAGAACGGAAAGAAAGAAGACACCGTTGCAGAAATTTCCGACCTGCTGTATCATCTTCTGGTCATGATGGCGAACGAAGGGATCTCTCCGGAAGATTTACAGGCGGAGTTTGATCGCCGCAGTCAAAAATCCGGGAACCTAAAACAGTTCCATCAGGTGGATAAGAACACATAAAAGATGGCCGGCGCAAATGCGCCGGCCATTTCTGATTAATGAAACCGGTTGTATTCTTCCAGAAACCAGATTTCCTTTGCTTCAAATTCTCGGCCGTTCAGGTAGTTCAGCATTCCGGCATCTGTCTGAAAAGCAAATTTCATCTTGTAGGAATAAAGTGCCTGATAAGGAAACCCGGTCTTCTTGTTCTGCTGATTCGTTCCGTACTTTCCGTCTCCCGCAAGCGGGTGGCCAATGGAGGCAAGGTGGGCGCGGATCTGGTGCGTGCGCCCGGTCAGGAGCTCCACTTCCAGCAGGGAAAATCCGGCGCGCTCATTCAGAACGCGGTAGCGCGTCCGGATTGCCCGGGCATCGGGCCCCGGCTTGGAAGAAATATACACCCGGTTCTGCGCTTCATTCTTGGTAAGATAGCCCTCAAGGGTCGCTTCCTTTGGCTGCGGGGTCCCGCAGGCCACACAGAGGTAGAACTTCTCAATCTCGCGCGTCTTCATTTTTTCGTTCATGATGCGGAGCGTTTCCGCGTTTTTCGCCGCCATCACCAAGCCGCCGGTATTTCGGTCGATCCGGTTGATCAGCGCCGGTGTAAAGGAATTCTCCTTGTCAGGTTGATATTCCCCTTTTTTATAGAGATAATGCTGGACGCGCGCAATCAGCGAATCAAAATGATAGGTTTCGTCCGGGTGGACGATCAGGCCGGGCTTTTTATCCAAAATCAGAAGATTTTCATCCTCAAACACCGGG
>JAEWRF010000043.1 GCA_023460155.1 Bacillota bacterium
GCTTTTTGCCAGCGCGACCAGATCCTGCCCGTATTTCGCGAGCGCGTCGTAAGTTTCCTCAGGGCTGTCGCTCGTTACGCGCGTATTGCCGCGCACGGTAGAAAGCGCGGAGAGAAAGCTGTTCCGCGTGATCCCGAAGCGGTCGAAAATTCCGCGCATAGCGGAACTTGGCTTTTCAATGACCGCCAGCATGATGTGCTCGACGGAAATGTACTCGTCCTTCATCCGCTGAGCCTGCCGCTCCGCTTCTGTGAGAGCCGCGTCAACCTCGGCGGAGACGTAGATTTTATCCGGTTCCCGGCCCGGCCCGGTCACGGCGGGCAGACGTTCCGCCTGCTGCCAGACCGCGTCCTTCACGGCCGCGGCATCAATTCCGCTTTTCTTCAGAAGCTGGGGAATCAGCCCGCCCTCCTGGGTAAGCAGAGCGTAGACAAGGTGCTCCTGACTGATCTGCATGCTGCTGTGCTCCAAAGCGATCCGCTGGGCTTCCTGAATGGCTTCCAGTGATTTTTGTGTGAATTTTTGTGCATCCATTACGAATTGCCTCCTTATTCAAAGCAGGATTGCCGCGTGAACGGCATAATCCCGGTAAATGTTTTCAACCTGTGCCCACGCAACCTCCGGTTCGTCCGAGGCGGAGAAATACTCCTTCAGCGCGGTATCGAAGGTGCGGATATAGCCGCTGATTGCCAGCGCCGTTTCCTCGCTGCTGTCCGGCGGGCTTTTCGGGACCCGGAGCCTCCTTGAATACCGTCCCGGCTCGATATGGTCGGGAATCGGAGGAGTGCCCCAGCGGTTTTCAAGACGTTCCCACAGAAGAAAAAAGTCCGTCAGCGTGCGTACGAGCGGCTGATTCTGCGTCCGCAGCGAAACCCGCAGTTCCCCGAATTCCGTTTCATAATCCCGGAAAAGCTCCAGTACGTAGCGGATCGACGGATTGTACGGGTAATGCAGCGCGCTTCGGATGGAGAGCATCGTGTCGCTCGGCTGGAGACGAACCTGAAAATTTCCGAGCCCGGAAAACGCCTCTTCCATAGCGCTGAAAATATCCCGGATGCGCGTTTCCGGAATCGGGCAGCTAAGATATTCCGCGAGGATCTGATTAATCAGGCTGCTCCGGCTGGTGTTTTGCTCATACGCCATCCGGTCCACCGCCGCCACGACTTCATCCATCAGAACAAGGCTGTAAACATTTTTGTTCAACCGGGTTCCCTCCTGAATTTTTCTGAAAACAGTATAGCACGGTTTAAGAATTTGTCAATACAATTATTAATATTAAGCTCAAATTATAAAAATACCGCGCAAACCTTTTCGGGCTTGCGCGGGAAACGGAAAAACAATTCAGAACAGGCCTTAATACCCCACGGTGAGGTTAACGAGATTCAGAAGCGGTTCGCCGCGCAGGTAGCGGCCCAGGTTTTCAAAGATGATATCGAAGACCCGCTCGAAATTGTCGGCGGATTCCCAGCGCCCGGACATATGCGGCGTGAGGAAGGCGGTCGGAATTTTCCAGAGAGGGTGGCCTGCGGGAAGCGGTTCGGGTTCGGTGACATCCAGCGCCGCACCCGCAAGAGGTCCCTGAGTCAGAGCACGGCACAGTGCGTCGGTGTCGACGGCGGTGCCCCGCCCGACATTTACGAGAATGGATCCCTGCTTCATCAGGGCAAACCGTTTTTCGTTCATGAGGTGATAGGTTTCCGGCGTTGAGGGCAGGCTCAGGGCAACCACGTCGGCAAGCGGCAGGAACTCATCCAGTCGGTCCAGCGTAGCCTGTGCGTCCAGATAATCCGGTTTCGGAGACGGATTTCGCTTAATGCCGATTACATGCCCGCCGAGCGCGCGGTAGCGCCGGGCAAATTCCCCGCCGATATCTCCCACGCCGACGGCCAGCGCCGTTGTTCCCGGAATATGGCGCGCTTTTCCGCTGACCTCCCAGAGCTCGCCGCGCTGGTTGTCACGGTAATGCGGCAGGTCCAGAAACAGGCTGATGACCATGCCGATCATATATTCCGCAATGGATTTTCCGTATGCACCGGAGGCGTTGGTCAGAACCGCTCCCGCAGGAAGAACCCCGCCCCCGATATACTGGTCGGCTCCGGCGCTGCCGAGCTGGAGCCATTTCAGGGCTTTTGCCTGCTTCAGGGAGGAGGGCTCTGGGTTTCCCAGCATCACTTCCGTGTCTGCAAGCTCCGTTTCAAAGCCGGGATCCTCCGGAAACCGGAACTCCGCAGAGGCGGCATACTCCAGCAGCCGGGAGCGGTGCGCTTCGTCAAGAGGAAAGAATACGGCAACCTTTTTCTTTTTTTCCAAGCCGATCGACTCCTGTCCTTTATTTTTTACAATTATAGCATGCCGAGGAGGACAGGAACAGTGCCTTTTCCGGACGCGGTCAGCGGTTCAGCAAATAAATCATGAAATTCAGGTACCCCGCAAACAGTACCCAGAGCAGATAGGGCAGCTGAAGATATGCCGCGGTACGGCTGATCGGATAGAATTTCGCAATCATAATGACAATCAGAGCGAGAAGAAGGAGCAGCCAAAGAAAGGCCGGCAGATAGGCCTTTGCCAGAAAGAAGATGAGGCTCCAGCAGAAATTGACCAAAAGCTGCGCGGCATAAACCGAGAGTGCCGCCTGTTTCCCCGGGGCGTCGGAGGAATAGACAATGGCGGCGCCCAGCCCCATGAGGGCGTACAGAATGGCCCATACCACCGGGAAAACCGCACCCGGCGGAGTCAGAGCAGGCTTGGCGGCCGACTCATAGGCCTGCATGCCTCCACTTGTCAGCAGCCCCGCGAGCCCGCCGACTCCGAGCGCGATCAGGATGGAGAGAAGAATTGCTTTCCAGTTTTTCAGAGAAACAACCATGTTGGCTCACCTCGCCTGAAACATATGCGGGGAAAAACGGATTATGCGCCCTATTCGTCGGCGCGCAGAAGATTTTCCGCATAATCACGCAGGCTTTCGAAGGAATTTACGCCGCCTGCGCGCTGCCGGATCGATTCCTTCACATAGGCGGGAAGGGAGGAGTAATATCTCCCGGCCTCTGCGTTCTGCTGGATCAGAGTGTCCAGCCCGCTGTATTTTTGTTCCATCGCTTTCACCTCACTTTCGATGGAGGTATTGTCCGCAGAAATTTAAAAATTAACACATTTGTGACAGGCAGATTTTAATCAGATTAAAAATGATTCGTTTTTCGAATTGGAATAATTCAAAAAAATACTAAAAGAACCTTCTGTTTACATTATAATTGGAAATATATTGTCAGAAAATCCTGTTACAATTGCTCTATCTTAAATATAATTAGGATGTTGACAATCATGCAGTTTAATGTAAATGAAATCTTAATTTCTCTTTCTCAATCATTGGATTTTGCGGAAAAAGGAATTTTGCGCAACAATACCAACCATGGGATGCGAGTTGCTTATATTGCCGGCCGGATTGCAGCCGAACTGAAAATGCCGGATGAAGATCTGTTTGATTTGATTTCCTATTCGCTTTTGCATGACAATGGCGTGATGAGCGCACTTCTGCAGCATAATTTCCGGGATGAATATCGGGCCGAAAATGATCCGATTCACTGTGAGGTGGGGGAGAAGAACATTTCGACTTTCCCTTTTCTCCGTCCGGAGCAAAACGTAATTCTGTATCACCACGAGCACTACGACGGAAGCGGCTTCTTTGGTATAGCCGGGCGGGATATCCCGAGGTACTCCCTTGTAATCGCTCTGGCGGACCTGGTCGCGATCCGTTATGCGGCAGGCTGGAGCAGCGACGAGATTGTTTCCTTTGTGGACGGCAGCGCCCATTACTTTGACCCTGTTACCCGCGAAGCCTTCCGG
Organism: Bacillota bacterium; assembly: GCA_023460155.1. Classification (GTDB taxonomy): domain Bacteria; phylum Bacillota; class Clostridia; order Oscillospirales; family Acutalibacteraceae; genus Caproicibacter. The sequence continues at coordinate 3,841 of JAEWRF010000043.1, forward strand.
GAACTGTCCGGGTATGTGGAATTCTGGCTCGGAATGGACGATATGTTCGTTCGCGGGTCGCTGCTTTCCATGCTCCCGCAGGTAAGCACGGAGCTTGATTTCAAGGAGCTTCGGAAGATTTCCCAGATCTTCAGCCGGATCATCGACTCAAAGTCGCCTTTTACCGGTTCCCATTCACGGGGGATCAGCGAAAAGGCGGGCTTTATCTGTCAGTATTACGAGTTTGACGATAAGACCTACTGGAAAATGCGGATTGCCGCGGATCTGCATGACCTCGGCAAGCTTGCGGTGCCGAATGAGATTCTCGATAAGCCGGGAAAGCTTGACCGAAAGGAATTTCAGGTGATCCAGTCCCACCCTTTTTATACGCGCAAGGTCCTTGGCGTGATCGAGGGGTTTGAGGATATTACGGAATGGGCCTCCAATCATCATGAAAAGCTCAACGGCTCCGGCTATCCCTACGGCATTGACAAAAGCAGGCTCGACTTCAATTCCCGTATTCTGGCCTGTGTGGATATTTATCAGGCCCTTACGGAGGACCGCCCCTACCGCGGAGCCATGTCGCACAAGGATGCGATCGGGATTATGACCGACATGGCATCCCAGAATCTTATTGAGGCAACGGTAGTCGAGGATATGAATTCAATTTTCAGCGACCAGTAAAATGGCGCATTATAAAAACGCTTCGGCACAAGAAATTGTGCCGAAGCGTTTTTTGCAGATTCCTGGCAGCAGGGACTTATTTGAGCCCCATCTTTTCATCCCGGAAAATCCGTTCGTCCATCCATTTAAAGTCCGGCGCAACGACGGGGCGAACCGCCATGTGCGCGAAGATATCCTTTTCCAGGTCGATGCCGGGCGCCGCTTCACAGAGCATCAGACCGTCCTTAGTCAGGCGCAGAACCGCGCGCTCCGTGATGTACATTACGGGCAACCGGTTGTGAACGGCGGTTTCCGCACTGAAGGTGATTTGCTCAATGCTTTTGCTGAATTTATCGGATTTGCCTTCCTGAACAATGTGCAGTTTCCCGTCTCCGATTTCCGTTACCAGCCCACCGGCGGTAAAGGTGCCGCAGAAATACACCTGCTTGGTATTTTGCGTAATATCAATGAAACCGCCGCAGCCGGGCATGCGGTCTCCGAACTTGGAGACGTTGACATTGCCTTTGCCGTCGCATTCCGCGAAGCCTACGAATGCCTGGTCGAGCCCGCCGCCGTCGTAAAAATCAAACATGGAGGGCATGGTGACCATGCACGCGGGGTTCAGGCTGACACCGAAATCCAGCCCGCTCTGGGGGTTGCCGCCGAACAGCCCGTCTTCCACGGTCAGGGTGAAGCGGCTGGTGATGCCCTCTTCCGCCGCTACGGCCGAAATATACTCGGGAATGCCAACCCCGAGATTCACGGCGCTGCCCTGCTTCAGCTCCATGGCGGCGCGCCGGCCGATCACCTTTTTGCTGTCAAGAGGAGCAGGTTTGAATACCTTTGTGCTGATCCGATGTTCCCCGGAAAACCCGGGGTTGTACTGGGAGCCGAAGTTCTGCATGCAGTATTTCAGGTCGCTTGCCACCACGACCGCGTCCACAAGGAGCCCCGGGATCTCCACGTGCCTCGGGTGAAGCGAGCCGGACTTGACGACTTGCTGCACCTGCACGATCACCGTGCCGCCAGAGTTTTTGCACGCCTGCGCCATGGCGAGAGCCTCCGCCCGGACGCCCTCGCGCTCAAACGAGATATTTCCGTCCTCGTCGGCATAAGTGCCCGCGATGATCGCGAACTGAATCGGAACGCTTTTATAAAACAGAAAATCCTCGCCGTTCAGGTGTACCAGCTGGACAAGGTCCTCAAGCGCCATGGTCCGCTCATTCATCTTCCCGCCGGCGGAGCGCGGATCCACGAAGGTTCCGATTCCCACCCGCGTCAGTTCTCCGGGCTGATGTGCCGCCGTCACGCGCAGCAGGTGAGCAAGCACTCCCTGCGGGAAATCGTACGCGGCAATTTTGTTGGCGCAGACCAGCGCGCCGATTTTCCGGGCCATTCCGTAATGGCCGCCGATCGTGCACTTCAGCAGCCCTTCGTGAGCGAAATGCTGAAGCCCCTTTGATTTGTTGTCGCCCTGCGCAGCGCAGAAATACAGGGTAAGGTCCCTCGGCTCGCCGGTTTCAAGAAAGCGGTTTTCAATTTCCTCTGCAATTTCCTCGGCAAATGTGGTACCCATAAATCCGTTGGTCCCAAACGTCACGCCGTTCGGAACCATACGAGCTGCCTCTTTGGCAGAAATAATCCTGACAGCCATATCTTTTCCTCCCAAGATTCTACCATTTCCGCAAATTCTCAACATAAACTGCAATTAAATTGTTAATATTATAACATATTCCAAAGGGGGAATTCAAGAGGATTTTTCCACTTTCGGACTCGGAACGGAGGGCTCGGAAGAAAATGGAAACCTGTTTTTGGGCATCAAGCTTGACAGATATAAGCAGAAAAAATATAATAAAAACAGTGAATCTGCCTGCTTTCGACCTGTTCTGTTTCCCTGTGCTTTGTTTAAAGCGGATGAAACTCAGCGGATGCGTTGATGAATGGTTCTATGGGCGGATGAAAACAGATTTTTATGTGAATGGAGGAAACACGGGTGAAAAAGAGATTGGCGGTTCTGGCTCTGATGCTTTCGGTTATTCTGCCGTTTGTTTTTCCGGCCTATGCGACGGACGCTTATGGGAACAGTTTTCAGCTTACGTCGGCATCGGTCAGCGTCAAGATTGGCCAAACCACGCAAGTCGGGGCGACCAACGGATCACTGCAGGCGTTCGGGGTCATCTGGAGTTCCAGCGATGAAACAATCGCGAAGGTTGACAGCGACGGCAACGTGACCGGCGTCAGCTGGGGGCAGACCCCCGTGACCGCAAGCTTCCCTGACGGAACTTCCGCGCAGTGCATGGTAAACGTCGCCCAGAAGGGGATCGACATTTCGGAGCACCAGACATCCGTAGACTGGTCTGCCGTAAAAAGCGCAGGCTACGATTTCGCTATGATCCGTACCGGCTACGGCGGGGAAGACTGGGCCAACCAGACCGATAAAAACTTTGAAACCTTTTACAGCGGTGCGACTGCGGCGGGCCTTCAGGTCGGCGTGTACCACTACAGTTACGCAACCAGTGTGGCTATGGCGGATCAGGAAGCAAACATGTGCCTGAGCATCCTGAATGGTCGCCGTCTGGACCTGCCGGTTGCCTACGATGTGGAAGACAAAAGCCAGTGGGGTGTTTCCTCCGACACGCTTGGAGCCATCGTGCAGACGTTCTGCTCCAAAATGCAGGCGGCGGGTTATAAAACAGTCGTTTACAGCTACCCGACTTTCTATAACGCACATCTGACCAGTTCTCTCGTTTCCGCATATGACACATGGATCGCCAGCACGGGCGGGGTTTCAAAGCCGAGCTTCAGCGGGCCCTTTACCATGTGGCAGTACGGGCAGACTCTGGTTCCCGGCGTTCTGGGTTCGCAAAATAACATGTGCGATGTTGACTACTGTTACTGTGATTATTCCGGGAGCGCAGGCTCCGGAACAAACCAGCCGTCGGCTCCGGACCCTAACCGCTTCCTGTCGGATACGAATGGAACGTATACGTTTGGTACAAATTCAACGTATTATTACAAAGTCAGCACGAGCGATACGATGATTCCGTCCGTTACCTCTTCCAACCCCTCCGCGGTGACGGCTGCTTATTCCAAAATGATGCCCGACGGTTTCCTGTTCCGGATCACGAGCGTAGGGCAGGGCCAGGCTACGATTACAACCACGGCGGCTGACGGAAGATCGGTTTCTTTTACCGCGGTTTCTAACGGTTCGGTGACGCCTCCGTCTTCGTCTTCGCCCCAACCCAGCACTCCGTCCGGGGGGAGCATGAGCTGCGACACAACGCTCGCGTATACCTTCGGAAGCAACAGCACGTATGTCTATAAAGTTACCACCGGTGACACGAGCGCACCAAAGGCGGTTTCCTCCAATCCTTCCGCGGTTTCCGTCGCATACCTTCAGCAGGTGAGCGGCGGGTACCTGTACCGCATCAGCAA
>JAEWRF010000044.1 GCA_023460155.1 Bacillota bacterium
GATCACGGGGGCGTCCGTCGCGACTGTCATGGCGGCGACCAAAGTGGCCCATATTGTCTGCGACGGTGTGGAAAAGGACGTTCAAATAACATCGACCCAAACGGATCTCATATTGCTTGACGCGGGAATTCAGACTACCGCGGAGGACCTTGTGCTGCGCGGCAGCGACCCGGATCATCCCGGCGACATCCGGATTACCGTAAAGAGCGCGGTTCCCGTCACCATTCAGCAGGCGACCACCACGCTTGAAACCGTTGCCCATTACGGCGACACGGTCGGGCAGACGCTCACCGCCGCCGGTATTGAGACAGATGCGAACGACCGCATCACTCCTTCGGCGGACACCGGCATTACCGGTGCGACGGCTGTTTCCGTGCAGCGCTGCTTTTCCGTGGGAATCGCCGCGGACGGCGTCACGAAATACCGTACGGTGACCGAGGGTACGGTCGGCGAAGCGCTGGCACAGGCCGGCGTTGCCGTAGGTCCGGAGGATATCGTGAGCCCGGATCCCGCGGATCCGGTGACCGACGGTCTTCAGATCAGCGTGTCGCGTGTAACGTTCCGGAATATTACGCAGACGAAAGCCGTCGCATTTAAAACCGTAACCAAGCAGGATGCTTCTCTGGAGGCCGGAACCCAAAAGGTTGCGACGAAGGGCAGTCTCGGCAGTCAGCAAACCGTCTATTACCAGAAGCTGGTTGACGGAACGGTCGCGGAAAGCCAGGCCGTCAGCACTTCGGTGACGGCGAAGCCGGTCGATCAGGTAACCGTCGTAGGCACCCGTCAGCAGGCGGCGGCTCCGCCCGATACCGGCGGAACGGTAAAAGACCAGAGCGGGAAATCAATAAGCTTTAAAAAGGTCATCACGGGCCGCTGCTCCGCCTATACCGGCGGGGGCTGGACCGCAACCGGCAGGAAAGCCGCGTTCGGCCTTGTGGCGGTGAACCCAAGCGTGATTCCTTACGGCACGAAGCTTTATATCGCATCTCCGGACGGCCGGGTTGTCTACGGTTACGCCATTGCGGCGGATACCGGCGGCGCAGCCATGAGCGGCGCAATCGTCGCGGACCTGTATTATGACACCGTCGCTCAGTGCATGAACCTCGGTTCCCGCACCATGAACGTATACGTCCTTTAAAAACTTTGGGGCCTCCGCCTTTTGGGCGGAGGCCTTTTTGCGTCCCCGGGCCTTGACAGCGCTTTTCGGGCGGGTTATAGTGGGGGTATTCGAAACGGGGGCGGTTTTTTGGCGTACGTGTATGCTGCAATGTGGTTTGCGGTCGGGCTGATCCTGATTCTGCGGATGGGGCGGGAAAACCGGGTGTTTTATCCGCTGGGCGCTTTTTTCCTGTTCCTCGGCGCGTGGTGGTGCGCGGGGGCGGCTACGGGCATTAACCTGTTCGCGGGCCTTTGGAGCTGGGTCCTGCGCGCGGTCACCGCGGCGGTGCTGGTTCTTTCCTGCCTGACGTTTTTCAGGGAGATCCGCAGGAACCGGAAGGCCTATGAGGACCGGGAGAAGAAACAATAGCGAAAAACGCCGGAGCAGCGTTTTCCTGCGGCAAAAGGCCCGAGTGAAGCATACAATAGGGTGCGGGGCAAATATATGTTTCAACCGCTTCAAGATAAATGGGGAAGCCCGCCGGATTCATTTCGGCGGGCTTCCCCGTCTTTGGATTCCGGTTGAAAAAAAGCGCCGTTTGGGGTACAATAAAAACATGGGAGGAATAGGAAAATGCTGATAGCACCCTCGGTTCTTTCGTCTGATTTTTCAAAGCTCGGGGAGGAAATTACCCGAATTACCCGCGCGGGCGCGGACTGGATCCATCTGGATGTGATGGACGGCCATTTTGTGCCGAACATTACCTTTGGTCCGCCCGTTGTCGCCGCGATGCGCCCATATACGAAACAGATTTTCGACGTGCACCTGATGATGGACGAGCCCCTCCGGTATGTGCCGGAATTCCGGAAGGCCGGAGCGGATCGCATCACGTTCCATATTGAGGCGCAGTCGCCGCCCGCCGAAACGATCGAAGCAATCCGCGAGGGCGGGGCGGAGCCGGCCGTCGCGCTGAAGCCCGGGACCCCGGCGGAGGCTGTATTCCCGTTCCTCGACCGGATTTCCATGGTTCTGGTCATGACGGTGGAGCCCGGCTTCGGCGGGCAGAAATTCATGCCGGAGATGATGGAGAAGGTCCGCACGATTAAAAAGCGGCGCCCCGGCATCCTCGTTCAGGTGGACGGCGGTATCAATGAAACGACGGTCCGCGAGGCAGCTCTCGCGGGGGTTGACGTGAGCGTAGCGGGTACCAGCGTGTTCCGCGCCGACGACGCGGCCGCGGCAATCGCGGCGCTGAAAGCGGCATGCGCGGACTGCTGACCCGAAAAACAGCCGGGAGGATTTAAAATGCGGCGCGGCGTAAAGCTGGAACAGAAGCAGGCGCTTTCTCTTCGGAGCCCGGTCGAGGACCTTCCGGCTCCGGAGGGGTTTCCCGCGCCCAAAATGTTCGCGCCGCTGCGCAAAAACCCCGCTCCCGCGCGGATCCTGCAGGCGGCTCAGACCGCCGGGATCGTGGACGAGCTGGACGGCGCTCCGCTGGAGGCGAAGCTCACGCGGCTTTCCTCCCGGAAAATCGGGCTCCTGATTGCCTGCGGATTCGACGAGGACCCCTGTGCCTCGGCGGAGCAGGCGTTCCTGCGGGAAAATGCCGACGAAGTTGCGGACGGCCTCGCGCTCGCGGCGGAAGCCGCGGAAATTCCCTCGCATCTGCTCGCGGCGGCGTCGCGGGCCGAGGCGCGGCGGATTCGGAAAGAGCATGCCGGGGACGGCGCGCTGTGGACGGGCCCACGGTATCCTGCAGGCACGCTTCTGCTGCGGAAGCTTTCCCGGCGGGGAAAGCGTGCCGCACTGATCGGCGCTCAGGCCTGCGCCGCCCTTTCCCGTGCGGTGCGCAAGGGACGCGCGCAAAGCGAAATCTTCCTCACGGCGGGGGACGGGGAGGAGCTCTGGAAAAATCTGCGCGTGCGTCTCGGCACGCCGGTCTCCGCGGTTGCCGGGTGCGTCCTTCCGGCGGAGGAAACCCGCGCGGTGGTCGTCGGCTCCTCCGTCTCGGGGAAGCTTCTCTCCGATTTTTCCGCGACGGTGACGGCGGATACGCGCTGCGTCATCGCGCTGAGACGGGCGCCGCGGAATCGGGCTTATCCCTGCGTCGGGTGCGGCCGGTGCGTGAGCGCCTGCCCGCGCGGGATTTTCCCATGGATGGTCGTATCGGAACTGGAGCGGAAGGAACCGGATCCGCTGCGGCTTGCCAATGTGCAGAACTGCGACCGGTGCGCCGCGTGCAGCGCGGTGTGCCCTTCCGGCATCGACCTCGGCGCCGTGGTGAAGCGGGCTGCGGAGATCAAGGGAGGCGGCTGCCCATGAACTTCGGAGAAGCGCGTGTTTCCCTTGCCCGAACGGAGCCGGATATCCCCGCCATGATGCGGGATATGCTCATCGCCCTTGCGGCGCTGCTGGTGCTCCCTGTGGTGCGCACCGGCTTAAGGCCGCTGATGATGGCGGGCCTGTCCGTTGGGACGGCGGTTGCCTGCACCGTTCTGTTCCGCCTTGTCCGGAGACAGCCCCTGCTGCTCAGCGAGGGCTCCGCAGCCGTGACCGGAATGCTCACGGCGCTGTTTCTGCCGCTGAATGCGCCGTTCTGGCTGCCCTGCGCCGCAGCGGCATTCGCCGTGCTTGCCGCGAAGGAGCCGTTCGGTCCCTTCGGGCGCAACCCGTTCAACCCGGCCGCCGCAGGAATCGCGTTTGTCACGCTCTGCTGGCCGGAGAAGGTATTCACTTTCTACGACCCTGCAAAGCCCTACGCGTTCCTGCCGCTCGGGCCGACCTTTTATCAGACGGCGCAGTCCTCCGCGGCGGTACTGCGGAGCGGCCTGAAGCCGGAAACCGTGCCGTTTGATCTTCTCTGGGGCACGCAGGCGGGGGCGCTCGGCACCACCGCGCTCCTGGTCATCGGGGCGTGCGGGCTGTTTCTGTTCGCGCGCCGCGCCGCCAAGCCGGAGATCACGCTTGCTTTTCTGGCGGCGGCAGCGCTGGGCGCGGCGCTGTTCCCGCGCATCGCCTGTAGCCCGCTGACTTCCGTCAAATACGAGCTGCTCACCGGTTCGCTGCTGTTCTGCGCGGTGTTTCTGGCAACGGACCCGGTTACCTCCCCGCGCACGGTCCCCGGGCGCTGCGTTTACGGCGCGCTGGCAGGAGCGTTGGTGCTGCTGTTCCGGTGGTTCGGCGCCTACGAGCAGGGGGAGTGCTTCGCACTGATCGCCGCAAATGCCGCCGTGCCGCTCATCGACGAAGCGGCCTGCCGCATCCGCGGGCTGGGAGGGAGAAACCGATGAAACACGCTTCGGCCTATTCCCGCGGAGCGGGAACGATCTTTGCGAACGGGGTGCTGTACCGCAATCCGCTTCTGGTGGGCGCGCTCGGCCTGTATCCGGTCGTGGCCGCCGCGGACGGCGTGCGGAGCGCCGCGGAGCTTTCGCTCCTGTTCCTGCTGGTTTCTTTGCCCGCGGATCTCGTGCTCTGCCTGTGCGGAATGCTGGTGCCGCAGTGGTTCCGCCCGGGGCTGGCGCTTCTGGTTTCGGCGGCGTTCTATCTTCCGGCGGCCTCGGTGACCGGCCTTGTTTTTCCCGGCTTTGAGTCGGAGCTTGGCATGGCGGCGGGGCTCATGATCTGCAATTCCGCGGCCTTTTCCCGCGCGGAGGAATATGCGCCCGGCCATGTCGTCCTTGCTGCAGCGGCGGATTCCCTCGGAACAGCAGTCGGGTTTGCCGCAGTCGTTTTCCTGACGGCGCTCCTCCGGGAGCTCTGGCTGCGCGGCGAGGTCCGCATTTCGCAGGCGGTTCCCGAGCGCGGCGGAGCGGCGCTGCCGTTCGCGGGCTTCCTGATCGTCGGGTTCCTCGCCGCGCTGGTTCAGTGGATCGGCCTGCGCCGTTCGGACAAGGCGCAGAGCGGAAGGGGGAACGCGTGATGTTCCCGAGAATGTTTTTTGCCGCACTGATGGCGCTGACCGCGGAGAATCTGCTGTTTGCCGGAGGTGCCGGATTCAGCCGTGCCCTGCGCGCCGCGCGCCGCCCGCAGGCAAGCGGTCTCTTTGCGGCGTTTGTCACCTGGTTCAGCCTGATTTCCGCGCTCGCCGGAACGAAGCTGTTCCCGCTGCTGCCGGATTTCGGTCTGGGGCAGACGGAGCAGCTTGCGGTGCTTGACGCGCTGTGTGCGGCGGCGGCCTACCTTGCAACGGCTTTCCTGCTGCGCCGCCTGCTGCCGCGGTTGTACGGGGAGTGTGCCCCTCTGCTCGCACCCGCGGCGGCGAACACGCTTGTGCTGGCCATGCCTTTCGTGCGGCAGATGTTCGGCTTTTCGGTCTCCGAGGCCGTCGGCTACGCGCTCGGGACGGGTGCGGCGTTCTTTCTGGCGGAGCTGATTCTCTCCCACGCGATGGAGCAAAGCCGCAACCCCGACGCGCCGCGCGCCTTCAGCGGCCTGCCCGCTGCGCTTCTCTACATCGGCATACTTTCGATGGCCTTCGCGGGACTGACCGGAACGAAGGTGTTTTCATGAATGAATCGAAAGCGGTCTGCGTAAAATTCTATGAGTCTGCGGAGAATCGGAATTTGAAATATTCCGTCATTGTTTCCCGGTACCGGGGAAAATGGATTTTCTGCAAGCACCGCGAACGGGAGACATTTGAAATTCCCGGCGGCCACCGGGAAACGGGGGAAACGCCGGAGCAGGCCGCGCGGCGGGAGCTGTACGAGGAAACCGGTGCGACGCGCTATGCGCTCACGGAGCTCTGTGTCTATTCCGTCGCGGAAGCGGGCACCCCGGAAACGTTCGGGATGCTGTATTTTGCCGAGATCAAGGAACTTTCCCCGCTCCCGGATTTTGAGATGGAACGGGTGGAGTGCTTCGACGGTCTTCCGGAACGGCTGACCTATCCGGAGATTCAGCCGTTTCTGCTTCACGAGGCCGTGCGGCGGGCCGGTTTATGATTTTTTAACGAGGCTTAATTTGAAACATCCGCCGCTCTGGACGGCGGGCATTTGTCACCGGCGACACGCCGGAGGAGGAGAACCCTATGTTCCGTAAGATTCTCTGCGCATGCCTTTCCGCACTGACCCTCTGTTTCGCCGGGCCGGTGTCCGGCGCCCTCGCATCCTCCGCACCAGCCGTCTCGTGGGCGGGAAAGCCGTTTTCAGAGACCGCCGTCCAGCAGGAAAACAATCTGTATCTTGCACTCGGCCCGGTCTGCGAAAAGCTTGGGTATCAGCTTGTGCGCCGCACGGACGGCACCGTTGACATGGTAAACGGCACCCTGAAAATTACCCTCGACCCCGCGCAGAACCGCATCAATGACAACGGCCATTCGATCACGACGTACGAGCAGACGATCGAGGGAGCTTTCGGCGCGGGCTGCGTGGAGTCCGGAGGCCAGATCTGCATGGAGCGAGGCCTCATGGAGGAGTGCTTCGGACTGGATATTTCCTGGGACGCGAAGAAAAACGCCGTCTCCGTGAACCCGCTGATGGAAAACATGCTGGCCGTCGCCACGGTGAGCGAGAATTCCGAAAGCCCCGAGCTGCTGACCGACGTGCAGTACCCGCAGTTCTCTTCGGTGGATTACCCGGCCGCGTGCGCGAAGATCAACGCGGTGTTCAAAAAGGAAGCGCAGGACGCCGTGGCGTTCGGAAAATCCAACGCCGCCGACCTGGAGGGCGTCGATTTCGGCGGGGAAACGCGGCAGTGCGCGACCTCGTTCGACTATTCCATCCGCTATAACCGGAACGGGCTGCTCTGCGTCGTCGTGACGGATTACGAGTATTCGGGCGGCGCACACGGCGGAACCGCACAGGTTGGCCACACGTTCGACCTTAAAACGGGAAAGGAATACTCCTTCGGCGACCTGATGAAGGATTCTTCCTACCTTCCCGGTGTGAACGCCTCCGTCCGCAAACAGATCGACGCGCGGAAATCCGACGGGGTATTTGAATTCACGGATGATCCGTTCAAGACCGTTTCGGCAAAACAGGATTTTTACCTTTCCAACCGGGGTGTCGTCGTTTATTTCCAGCAGTACGACCACTTCCCCTATGCTGCGGGGATTCAGGAGTTCGTGATTGATCCCGCGGCGCTCCGCGGCAAGCTGAAACCCCAGTTCTCCTTCCTGGCAGCGTGACGCTGCATCCAAGGGCCCGCCGCTTCGCGGCGTGTGACAATGCGACCCTGTTCCGGCGGGACTGTCTTGAGAAATGCCGATATATGATAGCGGCGCAGTTTTATAAAATTTGAATGCAAGCACAGCCCGCGAAGGGGAGAGAAGAATAAAATGGAAGAAATTATTGTGAAAACCGGATTTGAGAATATGGATTATGACCGGGTGACCCAAATGCTTTCCCGCTCCTATTGGGTGCCGGGAATCCAAAGGGAAACCGTAGAGCGGGCGGCGGCGCATTCCGCCGAGACCGTCGGGGCGTTTGCCGGCGGCGTTCAAATCGGGTATGCGCGCGTCATTTCCGACCTGACCCGCTTTGCCTATCTTGCGGATGTGTTTGTGGACGAAGGCTTCCGCGGCCGGGGCATCGCCAAAAGAATGATTTCCCACCTGCTCGGCCTGCCGGAGTTCGCCACGGTTGCCCGGTGGGTGCTTACCACGAAAGATGCGCAGGGGCTTTATCAAAAGCTCGGCTTTCAAACCATTTCAAACCCGGAAAACTGGCTGATGCTTCAAAACAAAAAATAAAAAAGCGAAGGCCGGAATCCGAAAGGATTCCGGCCCCTGTTCTTGGTATAATAAAAATCAGTATTTCGCCGCTTTGACGAGGTTGTCCGCTTCGTCCTTGTTCGTTACCTTGGCCTGACACGAAAGCAGTGTGGAGTCCATGCGCACGATCACGTAATAAAGCTCCCCGTTCGTCACGGTGTACCGGCTGTAGGTGGCGGAATCGACGCTCTGCCCGCCGCCGGAGGGCGACACCGTTTTTTTCTGGGCCGAGAACTGGTCCGACGCCGAGGAAGCGTCCTTGAACACCGTAAAGGTGATGGTGGTGTCGGATTCCGCCTTTGTCGCCGTAAGCGATTTCGTTACGGAGGAGTCCGAGGCCCCAGCGGCCTCTACCTTGAAGCCCTGGCTTTTCGCCAGCTTTTCGAAGCTGTCCGCCGTCAGCGGCGTGCGCGCCGAGCAGCCGGAAACGGCCAGTACGGCAGCCGCGGCGAGAACGGCCGCGACAAATTTAATGAATTTTTTCACGATGAAACCTCCCGTATTTGGATGCCGGTCGCCGGCAAATCTACAAAAGAGCAAGATATGCATATTATAAGCCGGAACCCCGTTCTTTACAAGTCCAAACCGACGATAAAGTCGCGAGCGAAAAAAAGCGTCTTTTCGGCAGGCCGCAGACTGGCGCAGATTCGTCCGGGCAGGAAACGGAACTGATCAAATTTTACCCCCGCTGCATGTTAAATCCTGTATAGTCATTCGTTTCCTGCGGATAATATGGTTTGTAAATCACCGCATGGGAGGTTATTGTTTTGAAAGCAACAGGAATAGTCAGGAGAATCGACGATCTCGGCAGGGTAGTAATTCCGAAGGAAATCCGCCGCACCCTGCGGATCCGCGAGGGTGACGCTCTGGAAATTTTCACAGACGCCCAGGGCGGGGTCATTTTTAAAAAATACTCTCCGGTAGGGGAGCTTTCCACCTTTGCAAGCCAATACGCCGAGGTGCTGAACCGCACGGCGGGACTGCCGATGCTCATCTGCGACCGCGATCATGTTGTCGCGGCGGCGGGCGTATCCCGGAAGGAATACCTTGAGCGCCGGGTCACCCCGGAGCTGGAGGAATGCATGCAGGCGCGCCGCTCCTTCACCAATGCGACCGGCGAAAAGCTGCAGCCGGTGGAGGGCATCGACCGGGTGGCAAGCATCGTGTGCCCGATCATCGCGGCAAGCGACGTTACGGGGGCTGTGATCCTCCTGGAGGACGAGACCCAGACCGAACCCGACGAGACCCGCACCAAGCTGGCACAGGTCGCGGCGGCATTCCTCGGCAAACAGATGGAAGAATAAACCCGCACGTTTTTTCGAATACACTTGCATTTTCCGGATCAATGTGATAAAATACCATAGGAATATAAAGAAAGATGAAAGAGTGGGGCAACCCGCTCTTTTGTTTGTATTATGAGGTGAAGAGGATTGTCGGAAGGGAAAAAGGGATCCAATACCGAGTTCGTCGTGTGGAAGCTGGCGAAGCCGATCGCCGAGGGACTGGGGCTGTCCATATGGGATGTCCGCTATGTCCGGGAGGGCGGGAACTGGTTTCTCCGCATTTTTATCGATAAGCCCGGTGGGGTGGGAATTGACGACTGTGAGGCGATGAGCCGCGCGGTGAACGGCCCGCTGGATGAGCTGGACCCGATCCGGGAATCTTACTGCATGGAGGTTTCCTCGCCTGGGCTGAACCGGGTTCTTACGCGGGAAGAGCATTTCCGCGCGTTCAGCGGCGCCTGTGTTGCCGTGAGGCTGATCCGGCCTCTGGAGGACGGCAGGCGCGTGCTGCGGGGCAGCCTTGAAGGTTTTGAAGGAGGGGTATTGACCCTTCTGCTTGAATCGGGGGAGAAAGCGGAGATCCGGCTGAAGGATTCCGCGTGGGTGAAGCTTTTGGAAGATGACGAACTGGAGGAGATTGAGGAATCATGAACACCGAGATTTTTGACGCGCTGAACCTGCTGGAAAAGGAGCGGGGCATTTCCGCCGATTTTATGATCGACCGCATTAAAAAGGCGATTGTGACGGCGTGCAAAAGCAGCTACGGCAACGAGGACTGCGTGGTGAACGTGGACCCGGCCAAGGGGACCTTCGAGGTTTACCTTCGCAAGACCGTCGTTGAGGACATAACCGATAAAGGCAAGGAAATCACGCTGGAAAAGGCGAGGGAGCTTGACCCCACCGCTACGGAGGACGACAAGGTCGCCGTTCCGCTCGACACCAAGGAGTTCGGGCGCATTGCGGCGCAGACGGCCCGCAACATCATCCGCCAGGGCATCCGCGACGGCGAGCGCGACCGCATGCTGCAGGAATTTGAAAGCAAGCATCAGGAACTGGTGAGCGCCGTGGTGGAGCAGGTTGACCCGCGCACGGGCGCGGCGACGCTTTCCATCGGCAAGGCGGAGGCGGTTCTGCCGAAGGCGGAGCAGGTTGCCGGCGAGGTCCTCCGCGAGGGCGACCACATCAAGGTTTACGTCGCCGACGTCAAGGAAACCGAAAAGGGACCCCGGGCCATCATCAGCCGCATTCATCCGGACCTTGTCAAGCGCCTGTTCGAGGCCGAGGTGCCGGAAATCTACGACGGAACGGTGGAAATCCGGGCTGTTTCACGTGAAGCAGGTTCCCGCACGAAGATCGCCGTTTTAAGCCACAATCCCGATGTCGACGCCGTCGGCTCCTGCATCGGCGCGAGGGGCATGCGCGTCAACCACATTGTTGCCGAGCTCAGCGGGGAGAAGATCGACATCGTCGAGTACAGCGACGACCCGCAGAAGTTCATCGCTTCGGCGCTTTCGCCCGCCAGCGTGCTTTCGGTTACGCCGGCGGAAGACGGTTCACGCGCCTGCCGCGTCACCGTTCCGGACGATCAGCTTTCGCTCGCCATCGGCAACAAGGGGCAGAACGCCCGTCTTGCCGCCCGGCTGACGGGCTGGAAGATCGACATAAAGCCGCAGAGCGGCTTCTTCGGCGACGAGGAAAAGCCTGTGGAATAACAAGTGGATTCCGATATAATTTCTTAGAGGACGGATGCTTTATGCAGAAAAAAAGAGTTCCCATGCGCATGTGCGCCGGGTGCGGAGAAATGAAAACCAAAAAGGAACTGGTTCGGGTGGTGCGTTCCCCGGAGGGGGAAATCAGCCTGGACCTGACGGGGCGCAAGCCCGGCCGCGGCGCCTATGTCTGCAGAAGCATCGATTGCCTGAAAGCGGCGCGGAAGGGCAGACGGTTCGAAAAAGCCTTTTCCTGCAGGATACCGGACGAGGTATATGACCGCATGGAGGAGGAATTGAGCCGGAATGAATGAAAAGCTGCTGCACCTGCTCGGGATCGCAAGGAAGGCCGGAAGGCTTACCCTGGGGACCGACGCGGCGAAGGAATCGCTCCAAAAGCGGAAAACGGTACTGGTGCTTTTGGCAAGCGACCTTTCAAAGCGAACGGCGGCCGATGTTAACGAGGCTGCCCTGCAGGCCGGCGTCCCTTCCCGGAGCATCCCGCCGAATCTGGATGAGCTCGGAGCTGCGCTGGGGAAACGGGCCGGCGTGGTTGCGGTAAATGATACGGGGTTCGCAAAAAAGCTGCTCGCGCTAATCGCGGAAATTGAGGAGGAATCTGAATAATGATGATAAAATACAGGGTGCACGAAGTCGCAAAGGATCTGGACGTCCCGAACAAGGATGTTATTGACGATTTGCAGAAATATACCGGGGAAGCGACCAAATACATGACCGCCCTCTCCGAGGATTCGCTGAACGTGGTGTTCGAATCGTTTACGCAGAAGAACAACACACCGAACCTCGACGAGTATTTCGCGCAGGCGGCGCAGAAGCAGACGGTGATTATCGAAGAGAGACCGGACGTTGCGGTGGAACCGGAAAAGACGCAGGCTCCCGCAAAAGCGGCGGCTCCCGCTCCGGCGGCCGCGCCCGTCCCCGCACCGGCAGCAGCTCCGGCCCCGGCGGCGCCCCGCGCACCCGCGCATCCGGCGCCTCCGGCTCAGCATCCCCAGGCGCACGGGCCCTCCTCCCCGGCGCCTCAGCAGGCAAACGGCCAGCGCAGCGGCGGTTACAACAATAACGGCGGCTATAACAATAACAACAGCGGCTACAACAACGGCGGCAATAACGGCGGATACAACAATAACAACAATCGCCGCCCGGACCGGAATGCCCGGTTTGCGAACGCGCCCCAGAACGGACGCCCGCAGCAGGGTCAGCAGCAGCGGCCGGGCCAACCGGGTGCGCAGCGTCCCGGTCAGTTTCAGAGACCCCCTCAGCAGCAGACGAACCGTCCGGCTCAGCAGTCCCCGCGTCCGCAGCAGGCTCAGCAGCAGCCGCCGCGCCGGCCTCAGGGTACGCCCCTCCCGTCGTCGGCGGCGCCCGCCCGTCCTGGGGATCCGAACGCCATTCAGCGCCCCGCCGGGAGAATCGTGGACACCCACGCTTCCCATGTGGAGCTGGACCGTTATAACGAAAAATACGACCGTCTCGCTTCGGAGAAGGTAAAGCCGAACGACAACGTCGTCAAGAAGCAGAAGCTCACCCAGAAGAGCACTCAGTACCGCGGCAAGCCCCGCAATTATCACAGGGAGACCGAGTCGGAGCGTCTGCGCCGCATCGCGATGGAGCGCAAGACGAAGCCGATCACCGTGCAGATTCCGGAGCAGATCACCGTTGGCGAGCTTGCTCTGCGCCTGAAGGCAACCGCGGCGGAGGTCATCAAGAAGCTGATGGCTCTCGGCGTATTCGCGGCGGTCAACGACGTAATCGATTTCGACACTGCCTCCCTCGCCGCACTGGAATTCCACGCGAAGGTGCAGAAGGAAGTCGTCGTCACCATTGAGGAGCGCATCATCGACGACAGCGAGGATCAGGACGACAACCTCGTGCCGCGCGCCCCGGTGGTCGTGGTCATGGGCCACGTCGACCACGGCAAGACCAGTCTGCTCGATGCCATCCGCCACGCGAACGTAACCGCGACCGAAGCCGGCGGCATCACCCAGCACATCGGCGCCTATCAGGTCAAGGTGAACGACAGGGACGTCACGTTCCTCGACACCCCGGGTCATGCGGCCTTCACCACCATGCGCGCCCGCGGCGCTCAGGTGACGGATATCGCGGTGCTGGTTGTCGCAGCGGACGACGGCATCATGCCGCAGACCGTCGAGGCGATCAACCATGCGAAGGCGGCGAACGTTTCGATCATCGTGGCGATCAACAAGATGGATAAACCGGGTGCCAACCCGCAGATGGTCATGGAACAGCTGACGAAGTACGAGCTGGTGCCGGAGGAGTGGGGCGGCGATACGCCCTGTGTACCGGTTTCCGCGGTTACGAAGAAGGGCATCCACGAACTGCTTGAGATGATCCTTCTCATCGCGGATATGAAGGAGCTGCGCGCGAACCCGGACCGCGCCGCGAAGGGCACGGTCATCGAAGCGCGGCTTGACAAGGGCCGCGGGCCCATCGCCACCGTTCTGGTTCAGAACGGCACCCTGAAGATCGGCGACGTGCTGGTCGCCGGCACAACGGTCGGCCGCGTGCGCGCCATGACGGACGAAAACGGGAACACGATTGAAAACGCGGGCCCGAGCGTCCCGGTTGAGATCACCGGCCTTGACGACGTGCCCTCCGGCGGCGACGTGTTCAACGCCGTTTCCGACGAGCGGCTTGCGCGTGAACTGGTGGAACAGCGGAAGACTGAGCGCAAGGAAGAAAAATTCAACTCCCGCACCAAGGTCACGCTCGACAACCTGTTCGAGCAGATGCAGCAGGGCGAGATGAAGGAACTGAACATCGTCGTCAAGGCGGATGTTCAGGGCAGCGTTGAGGCCGTGTGCCAGTCGCTGGAAAAGCTGACAAACGAGGAAGCGCGCGTCAACATCATCCACAGCGGCGTGGGCGCCATCAACGAGTCCGATGTCATGCTTGCCGCGGCATCCAATGCCATCATCGTGGGCTTCAACGTGCGCCCCGACAACGTTGCGGAGGAAAACGCCAAGCGCGACAGCGTGGAGCTGCGGCTCTACCGCGTCATTTACGACTGCATCGAGGAGATCGGCGCCGCCATGAAGGGCATGCTTGCGCCGAAGTTCCGCGAGGCGGCGCTCGGCAAGGCGGAGGTCCGCCAGGTGTATAAGATCAGCAGCATCGGCACAATCGCGGGCGCTCACGTGACGAC
>JAEWRF010000045.1 GCA_023460155.1 Bacillota bacterium
CGGCGCTTGCCGTACGGCTGTTTTTCCGGTGACGCCATGGAAGAATTGAGAATGCCCGTGTTCGCTCTGGCCGGGAACCCGAACAGCGGAAAAACGACGCTGTTCAACCGGCTTACGGGCGCCAGCGCGGAGGTTGGAAACTGGCCCGGGGTCACGGTGGAGCGAAGAACCGGAACCGCCTGCGAAGAGAATTTCCGCGCTCGGATCGTCGACCTTCCCGGGATTTATTCGCTGACCCCCTATACGCCCGAGGAGGGTATCGCGGGAAATTTTCTCGCGAAAGGACACCCCGACGCGGTCATCAACGTGGTTGACGCCGGAAATCTTGAACGCAACCTGTACCTGACCACCCAGCTTCTGGAGACCGGCGTGCCGGTCGTAATTGCCATGACCATGGCCGACGTCGCCGCCCGCCGGGGAGACGTTATTAATTACGCGCTGCTCCAAACGCTGCTCGGTGTACCGGTGATTCCTGTGCGGGCCTCCAAAGGCGAGGGGACCCGCGCGCTGCTGAGCGCCGTCCGCCGCGCTGCCGAGAAGCCGGCGGGGCGCCGCAGGCCTGTTTTCACCGCTCACGGATCCGGCGGAAACGACCCCGACCGGGAGGAAGCGGAGGCGCGCTACCGCCTGATCGAATCCATTCTTTCCAAAGCCGTCCAGCGCTCTGAAAAAGGCCGGGGGGCCACCGAGTGGATCGACCGCATCGCGGCCGGGCGCATTCCGGCGATCCCGGTGTTCTTCCTGATCGTGCTGTCGGTATTCCTCATTACCTTCGGGCCGCCCGGCGCTGCTTTGGTGCGCTGGATGACAGAGCTGATCCGGCTTCTCTCCGCGCTTCTCGCCCGGATTCTGAGTGCCGCCGGAACCGCGCCGTGGCTCACGAGCCTGCTGCTGGACGGAGTCCTTTCCGGCATTGGTGCGGTGGCCGCGTTTCTGCCGCAGATTCTGCTGCTGTTCCTGCTGCTTTCCCTCTTGGAGGACAGCGGCTACATGGCGCGCGCCGCGTTCATCATGGACGCTCCGATGCGGAAAATCGGCCTTTCCGGGCGCTCGTTCGTGCCGCTTCTGATGGGCTTCGGCTGCACCGTTCCCGCGGTGATGGGTTCGCGGATTCTCGAAAGCGAAAAGGACCGGCGCCTGACCATCCTGATCACGCCGTTCCTTTCGTGCAGCGCCAAGCTGCCCGTCTATGCCCTTGTCGCCGGCGTATTTTTCCCCGGGCGGCAGGCGCTTGTTCTGTTCCTGCTCTACAGTCTCGGCATCGCGGCCGGTCTGGGCTCCGCCTTTCTGTTCAAGAAAAGCATTTTAAAAGGCGAGCCCGACGCTTTTTTGATGGAGCTGCCCGACTACCGGATGCCGACGTGGGATAATATCCGCCGGCATGTCGGCCGCCGCATCAAGGATTTTCTGCAGCGCGCGGGCACCACTGTTTTCGCCGCGACGGTCGTCGTGTGGGTTCTGCAGTTCCTGTCGCCGGATTTTCGAGTTGCGGAGAACAGTTCTCTCAGCCTGCTCGCCGCAGCCGGACGGCTGATCGCCCCCGTTTTCACGCTCTGCGGGTTCGCCGACTGGCGGGCGGCCGTCGCGCTGCTGAGCGGACTGGTCGCCAAAGAAAGCATCGTGGGCTCGTTCGGCGTTCTGCTCGCGCCGAATCCGGCCGCAGGGCTCCGGCAGGTTTTCACCCCCCTGAGTGCCTGCTCCTTCCTGATTTTCACCCTGCTCTATACGCCGTGCGCAGCCGCGCTCGCCGCAATCCGCCGGGAAACCGGAAGCCGGATGCTGTGCCTGTTCAGCGCGTTCTGGCAGTTTGCCGCGGCCTGGTATGCCTCCGCACTTTTCTATCAGTGTGCCTTGCTGCTCGGCAGGCTGTTCCGGTAAGATTACGCTTAAAGCCAAGGGTCCGGCACCGGTTTCTCCAGGGACTCCATCAGGACCTCCGGGTGACTCAGAAAATAACGGAACTGTCCCATCGCCTTCGCGTAATAGTACCCGTCGCAGACACGTTCATCCACAACGAATTTAAAGTTTACCACCCGGGTGCTGTGGGTCTGCCCGTGCCGGTTCACCTTCAGCCGCGCGGACTTGCGGCCGATGGAAATAAAAATCGGGCAGGTGCCGAAATCATACAGGTGATGGTAGATGGAATCGATCCCGGTGGAGCCGATGTCCACAATAAACGCACTGGTATGGAACGGCGAAACGGACTGGATCGTCTTGGGCATATGCCCCACCTGATCCAGATTGCGGAACACAAAAATTGCGAAGCGGACCAAAACGACCGGCATATGCTTGAACAGCTCGGCCGTGCGGGAAGTTCCGTTCAGTTTGGCGTCCTTGGCGGCCAAAAGCCCTTCGCGAAGCCGCTCCCACACCTTCGGGAGAGAATCCGTGGGGAGAAACAGCGTTTTTACCGTCGTTTCCTCGCTTTCCCGGGAGAGGCTCGGCTTCACAGCGATGGAAAGGGCGATGTGGTTGCGGGCAAACAGTTTTCTTCCCGCAACGAACCGGTTGAGGCCCGGGTTTTCGGCTACCAGGCGCATTGCGGCCGCCATCACCACATGCACCACGCTCAGGTCAGGCATATCCCCCTCCCGGCGGAGCCTTCGGACAAACTGTTCCAGATGGGAGATGTCCACGTCCTCTTCAAAAAAGACCATGCTGCCCGTCCGGTCCCTCATGATGTGCGGGATGACGGTAAAAAAGGGCTGCGGATTCCGGAGCCGAAATGCGTCATAGCGGTCGCCGAACCTTCGCCTTCGGTCCGGATAGATCGTATTTAACATGGAACACCTCCCGGCGGCTGTTTGCCGCGTCGTATTTTCTTACATTATAATGGATCGTAAAGAAAATTCCAATAGCCAAATAAAATGAATTTCGGCATTGCATATTCCGGGCGATATTGCTATAATGCTTCTGTATTCGTAAGACTCTTTCACGCTGCTCCGGCAGACGATTCCGGCAGCGCCGAAAATTCCAATTATGACAGGAGCGGCTGAGATATGTTATTGGTTCTTGACATTGGGAACACGAACATCACACTTGGGGTGTACGACGACAGGAAACTGCTTTTTGTCTCCCGCATGGCTACCGACCGCGCAAGGATGGAAGATCAATATGCGATCGAGCTGCGGGATATTCTTGACATTTACGGCATCTCGCTGGAGAAAATCAGGGGTGTCGCCATCAGTTCCGTCGTGCCGCCCGTCAACCGGTCCCTGCGGCAGGCGGTTCACCGCCTGACCGGCGTTCACGCGGTATGCGTGGGGCCGGAAACCAAAACCGGGATCCGAATCGGCATTCGGCATGCAGAATCCGTCGGCGCAGATCTGATCGTCGGGTGTGTCGCCGCCGCCCAGCTGTTCGAAGGGCCCTGCATTATTCTGGACATGGGCACCGCCACCACCTTTACGGTTCTGGACGAGGACCGCTCCATGCTGGGCGGCGCGATTGTTCCGGGAGTCGGAATCGCGCTGGACGCACTGACCAACCGCACGGCGCAGCTTCCCTCCATCAGTCTGGAAGCGCCGGAAAAGGTCATCGGCGAGGACACCATCGCATGCATGCAAAGCGGCGTTCTGAACGGAACCGCCTACATGATCGACGGCATGTGCGACCACATCGAACAAGAACTCGGCAAAAAATGCAGCGTCGTGGCCACCGGCGGTCTTGCAAAGGAAATCGTTCCGCTCTGCGAGCGCGACATCGTCTACTCCGACACCCTGCTGCTTGAGGGGCTGCGGATCATCTACGAAAACAACCGTCCCAAAGAATAAAGCTCTTTTTCGGCCGCATTTGAGATCTTCACGGAGCCCTGTGTTCAGCGAAGGGATGCAATATGTAAAAAGAGGCACTGCCCCTCCGCATCCCGCGGAAAGGAAGTGCCTTTTTGTTGTTAAGTTTCAAGCGTTGTGCACCGGCACGTCGTGGTGGTGTTCCTCTTCCTCATGGTCATGCATGTAGAACTTGATGCACCACAGGGCCGCAATCGCAACGAGAACAAAAACAATGCGGCTGCCGGCCGTAAGCTGCCCGCCGAAGATCCACCCGACAATGTCGAACCCGAAAAGTCCGATGGAGCCCCAGTTCAGCCCGCCGATGATCAATATGGTCAAAGCAATTTTATCAAGCATGGCACTACCCCTTTCTCGGGAATAGTGTGATCCGCTTTTCTTTGATTATTCAGGATTCCGCAGAAATCGGCATTTTTTGCTCATCAAGAAAATTATCCAGAATTTCCGCAGCCCCGGCGATCATGTTGAGGCAGGAATGCGGTGCTTTTTTCTTCTGTTCCTCCGTCAGAGGCTCCGGATTGCGGAACTCCGGTGCGAGTCCGAGCAGCTCACGGCAGACAATGGAGCCGTTTCTTTCCCGGAACTGACCGATCAGACGCTGCACCAGCTTGTAGTGCTCCGTTTTTGCGCTCGGATTTTTGGGATCCTCAAAGCCGTACAGCATGCCGGTTACCATGCACATTCCGCTGACGGCGCCGCAAACTTCCCTCATATGCGCCACGCCGCCGCCGAAGGACGCGGAAACCTTCAGCGCCGTTTGTTCGGGAAGGCCGGTTACGTCGCTGAATGCCGCGAAAACAGCCTGTGCGCAGTTGTAGCCCTGTTTAAAAAGCGCGACCGCTTTTTCGGAGTGAGTGCTCATGCTTTCCATCTCCCGTAGTTTTGGCAGCGGATGCCGCAAAAAAACGGAGTCCGCGTGCTTTTTTAAAAATTTTATGCTATAATTTTAACGGCGGAAAACGCAATTGTCAAATACGGTGTCCGCTCAATCTGCAGGGAGATGTTAAAATGGATCCGCATGGAAACGGCAACCGGCTCAGGCACTGCGGGCTGAAAAATACACGGCACCGCTCGGACGTTCTGGATTTTCTGGAGCAGAGCGCGCAGCCGGTCCCGGCGGAGCAGATTTACCTTGCGCTCCGTGAAAAAAACGCCGATATCAGCCTTTCCACCGTCTACCGGATTCTGGAGCTTCTGGTAGAAAAGGATATCGTGCGAAAAATGAACGCGCTGGAAGGCGGAAAATCGCTGTTCGAACTGAACCGGATGGTGCACCGGCACTATCTGGTTTGCCTTGGCTGCCATAAAATGCTGCCCATCGACGACTGCCCTCTGGACGAGTACGAAAAACAGCTTCCGTCGAAAAACGGTTTTTACGCAACCGGCCACAATCTGGAAATTTACGGCTACTGCCGCGACTGCCATAATAAGGACGAAAAATAGGCTGCCCTATTTTTCGTCCTTATTTTCAAATTCTTTATAAAGAAGGCTCGGCTGAATTCCGCTGTTGTGCTGGTATTTTCCGCTCGTATAGCGGTCGTAATCGCCTTCGATCGTATGGTAATAAATCTGGCATATTTCCACGCCCGGGTAAATGATAACCGGCTGAGTGCAGAACATTTCAAGAGTCCAGTAACCCTCGAAGCCCACGTCGCCGAACCCCGCAGTAATGTGGATAAACAACCCCAGCCTGCCCACGGAAGACCTGCCTTCCAGCATGGGAACAAAGGTTTCCGTTCGGGTATATTCCGCAGTCCTGCCCAGGTAGAGCCGCCCCGGCTGAAGCTCGAGACCGGTCTCCGGAATCCGGATCGTTTTTACAGGATTCGGCTTTTTCATATCCAGCACAGGATTTTCATAAACCAACAGCTCATCGTACAGAGACAGATTGTAACTGTTGGGGTTGACCCTTTTTTCATCAAACGGATTGATTTCAATCTCTTTTCCCATATGACGAACAATTTCTTTTCCCGATAAAATCATTTTTCTCCCCCACTTTTTAAAAAAAGATACAAAAATGCGGCCCATGCGGGACTGCATGGGTCGCACGAAAGTGTCGGATTAGGTATGAATCAGCCCTGTTCCTTCATCTTTGCAAAGCACTCGCTGCAATAGACCGGACGGCCCTCCGTCGGCTGGAACGGAACCTTGCAGGGTGCTCCGCATGCTGCGCAGGTTGCATCGTACATTTCACGCTGCGGCTTCTGGTTCATTCTGCGGGCTTTACGGCAATCCGGGCACCGTTTGGGTTCATTGGTGAAGCCTTTCGCAGAGTAGAATTCCTGCTCGCCGGCAGTCCAAGTAAACTCCTTCCCGCATTCCTGACAGACCAACGTTTTGTCTTCGAACATAATTTTTACCTCACTTGAAAATGAAATTTTTGCCCTGGGACGGAGTTGAACCGACAACCTTTGGAATTGTACCAATGCTCTTGCGTTAAGCTACTGGGGCATATTTCTGCAGAATACGAATTCTCGCACTGCATATTGTAAAGAGTATACCAGAAAGTGATTCTTGTCAAGCGTTATTTTTGATTTAATGAAAAATATTAATTTTTTTATCCAATTGCATCTGATATTGTAAAAATCTTTCATGTAAAATGACGGTTTTCATTCTTATTTGTCATATTATATCGTATTGTGTATAAAGAAATAAAAAAGGAACCGGAAGAAAAATCCGGCTCCTTTTTTCTCTTCTCACAAGATTATTCTCCGAAGTACCGCTTCAGAAGACCCTGGAAGCCGGCACCGTGACGAGCTTCGTCTTTGGCCATTTCGTGCACGGTATCGTGGATGGCGTCGTAATCAAGAGCCTTCGCTCGTTTGGCGAGCTCCAGCTTTCCCGAACATGCTCCGGTTTCCGCCTCAACCCGCATGGCAAGGTTCTTCTTGGTGCTGTCCGTCAGCACCTCGCCGAGCAGTTCGGCGAACTTGGAGGCATGCTCCGCTTCCTCGAAGGCGTATTTCTTAAACGCAGCGGAGATTTCCGGGTAACCTTCGCGGTCTGCCTGACGGCTCATGGCGAGGTACATGCCAACCTCGGTGCATTCGCCCTGGAAATTTGCCTTAAGGCCCTCGTAGACTTCTTTGTCGACGCCCTGAGCCACGCCCACCTTATGCTCGCAGGCAAAGGAAGCTCCCTCTTTTTTCTCAACGAACTTATCTTTGGGTGCACCGCACTGAGGACACTTTTCCGGCGGCTGATCCCCTTCGTATACATAACCGCAGACAGAGCAAACAAATTTTTTCATGGTAATTCCTCCTATTTCTAATTTTATTTGTCAGGAAAATTCAGGAACCGGCAACGTCTTTTCGGTTAAGACACTTGGAGCAGACGCCCCGCAGCATGATGTCCGCCGAGTCGATGCGGATATGGTGGTTCTGGGCAATCCTCTCGATGCGGCCGGGCTCCGGCCTGTCATCCGGAATATCCAGCACTGCTCCGCACTGGGAGCATACAAAATGCGTGTGCGGCTGAACATTCCCATCAAACCGTTCCTGCCCGTTGACGATGCCGACACTCATGATGACGCCGTCTTCTTTAAACTGCGCCAAATTGCGGTAGACCGTACCGAGGCTTAAATCGGGATATTCCGGCTTGAGGGTCTGGTACACCCATTCCGCCGTGGGATGGGTCGTCGTGGAGCGCACGGTCCTTAAAACCGCCTCGCGCTTTCTGCTGTAATTCCGTTTTTGTTCCATAGCACCACCTCAAAATAATAACGATTCCTTTTCTTGTTTTAAGAATAACACTCATTCTCGATTTTGTAAAGGGCTTTTTGAAATTTTTTATATTCTTCTCAATTTGTTGAAAACTCATGATATAATAATTCCGAAAAGAGAGGGCATAAATGCTCGAGCTTGCCGAAAAACATTCAGACCGCCGAAAATCGCGCAAGGCAAGGTGGCAAGCGCCGCAAATGAAGGAGCATACTTCCTGTATGTGACCGAAATTTGCAAGGCAGCCAACGCAGAAAACAAAATTGCATAGCAATTTTGCGGTTGCGCGACTTTACCGACGGTCTATGGCGGAAACGCTCTTTTTAGGGAGGAACATGATGACAAAAGAGACCGTCCGAACTTATTCACTCATTACGCTCAGCACTCTGATTATCTCGGTGGGCATCTACTTTTTTAAATTCCCAAACGACTTCACATTCGGCGGAGTTTCCGGTCTTTCCGTAGTTTTGGGCAAAATTACGCCGCTTTCTCCTGCCACCTCCAACTTTATTCTTAATATTCTCCTGGTTGCGGTCGGCTTTCTCTTTCTGGGAAAAAGTTTCGGCCTAAAAACCGTTTATTCCAGTCTGCTTCTTTCCGGTACCGTTTCCGCGCTGGGCTGGTTTTTCCCCATGAAGCAGCCTCTGACGGACCAGCCTATGCTGGAATTGATTTTCGCCGTGGCCCTGCCCGCGTTCGGCTCCGCCCTGCTGTTCTATCTGGGCGCTTCTTCCGGTGGCACGGACATCATCGCAATGATCCTGAAAAAGCACACCAGCGCCGACATCGGCCGCGCGCTTTTCTATTCCGACCTGCTGATCACCCTTTCCGCCTTTTTTATCTTCAGCATCAAGACGGCGCTGTTCTCCTTCCTTGGGCTTTTGATGAAGTCCCTCGTGATCGACGGCGTGATTGAAAGCATCAACCTGAGCAAATATTTCAACGTAATCTGCTCCAAGCCGGACGTGATCTGCGACTATATCGTGGACGTGCTGCATCGAAGCGCCACGGTCTGCGACGCGACCGGCGCTTTTTCCCACAACCATAAAT
>JAEWRF010000046.1 GCA_023460155.1 Bacillota bacterium
CTCCTAGTTCTATCGTGCGTGGGCGGCTTTTTTGCCGTGCTCTTTCTAATCGTTTACTAGCTCTGCAGCGTAAAAAAGCGTCCTGATCAGGCCTTAAAGCCGTCAAGGACGCATCTTTTTGTGAATATTATTCCTTCAGCCGGTTTTGTTCGACGCAGTCGCGAAGATCCATTTCACTGTGAATATCCTCCCGGAGCAGAGCCTGCTGGGTTTCCTCCGGCAGGGAATTAAAATAGTCCTCGAGGTACGGGTCGTCGTCGAAAAGCTGCTGAAAGATGGGATGGAGCACTGAAAAATCGTTGTCCGTTTGAACCACCTCGCGAATAGTCTGGGGTTCTTTTTGAAAATTATGCTGGATTTTTCTGCCACCGGGTCAAAAGCCGGGTTGTGATGGAGGCAAGCAGCTGTTGGAACAGGGTGCCGATCATCACGGGGAACATGACCTCCGGCGGAAAATAAGCGGCGGCGATAACGGCTCCGGCGCTGATGTTACGCATTCCGCAGGCGAGAGACATGGAAGCGACAATATCCCCCTTCTGCCGGAAAATCAGGCCGAAAAGCCAACCGGAGACATAACCGGTTACGGCGAGTACAAAGATGACCGCCGTAACGCCGAACAGCACCGGGGTCATATGCAGAATAAACGGTGCGACCCGCGTGGAATTGATCATGATAATCAGAATCAGGGCCAGCTTTCCGTAAGGCGCAAGGATCGGCGCAAGCTTCCGGCCCGCGCGGCCCTCCGAGAACTGGTTGAGGAGCAGCGAGACAAGCGCCGGAAGAGCGATCATCCAGATCAGGTCGTGCATCATGCCCGTCACGTCGATTTTTACGTTTGCGCCCACCAGCACATGCAGGCTGAATGGGAGCACAAACGGCGCCGCAAGAGTGTCGATCAGCAGAACGGAGAGCGTCATGGAAGCGCTGCCTCCCGCCATGGAGCACCACATGGCGCTGGCGACGGCGGTCGGCACCACATATTCCAGCACGGTGCCCGTAATCAGGTAGGGATCACCGGGGAAAAACAGTTTCCCGAGCCCCAGGGCGGAAAGAGGAATCCCAATGTGGATAATTACAAAAGAGACGATGATCGGAAGCGGGTGCCGTGCGACGTCAAGAACCTGACGGAAACTTGAGCCGAGAGCGCCGGTGAATGTCATGAACGCGAAAATGTACGGAACCAGAAAAGTCAGCGTACCGATTGTGTCGTGAAAAACGACCCCGAGGGTCAGGCAGCAGAACACAATCAGCGGCATCCATTTTCCGGCAAATCGGTTAAAGGAATTCATAAAACGCATGCTGCGATTCTCCTGTGGTGTTTTTTCTGCTCTATTCTACTCGCTTTTCCGGAAAAAGGCAAACAGGGCGGGGATAGGGGGGATTTTCCGGCAACACGGGAAGAACCGAGAAAGATAATTTTAAGTTTCAATATGGAAATTATGGATGATTGTGATATAATAGCAGATAGAAGAGCCGCGGCAAAAAGAGCAGGCGGCCGCAAAAGCGGCCGCCTGCTGCGGAACCAAAATGGTGGGCCATCAGGGACTCGAACCCCGGACCGACCGGTTATGAGCCGGCTGCTCTAACCAACTGAGCTAATGGCCCTTACTGAAGGACGACAATTTATCCAGAACAGCTTTTATCATAACACAGGAACGGGAGCGTTGCAATCCCAAAGAAGAAATTTTCGGGCGTGACGGGCGGAAGAAATTCCTCATAAATTCCTTCGTTCGCGTTCATTGTTCGAAATCTTTATATCCTTCTCCGCCTGATAATTTATAATCAGATGAGACAAATTTGCTGAGGAATTGTTGGAAAGCAGGTGTTGCCGTATGCGTTATGAAAATGTAATGGAAGAATTGTTAAGCGAGAAACTGAACGAGGTTCAGAATGAACTGGACTGTTGCCTGTGTGACCAGTGCAGGGCGGACATCATGTCCTATGCGTTAAATCAGCTTTCGCCGAAGTATGTCAATTCCGACGTCGGCAGAGCCTATGCCAGACTGGATACCATGTCCAACCAATTTGAAACCGATATGCTGGCCGCCCTGTACGCAGGTGCGAACATGGTCAGACAGCGCCCAAGGCATCCGGCCGCTCAGTAAAATCAGCGGTGGATCCGCTCGGCGGCCGCAATTCCGAACGGCGTCGCGGCCAGTCCTCCGGTGCCGGTTTCTTTCAGCGCCGGAGACATCAGGTCGCCGACGGAGCGCATGGCGTCGATCACTTCGTCCGCGGGAATCCTGCTGGTGATGCCGGCGAGGGCCATTTCGGCGCTGCTGACGGCGTTCATGGCGCCGATCACGTTCCGCTTGACACACGGGATTTCCACCAGACCGGCGACCGGGTCGCAGACCAGCCCCAGAAGGTTCATCAGCGCCATGGCGCAGGCATCGGCACCCATTTCCGGGGTGCCTTTTTTCAGGCTTGTCAGTGCCGCCGCCGCCATGGCGGAAGCTGCACCGATTTCTGCCTGACAGCCGCCCTCCGCGCCGGAAATCGAGGCGCGGGACGCGATGACCTGGCCGAAGCCCGCCGCGACATAGAGGGAATGGATGATTTCCTCGTCACTGAACGAGCAGGCCCGGGAGCAGGGGATTAGCACCGCGGGAAGTACGCCGCAGGAGCCGGCTGTGGGGGAGGCCACGATGCGCTTCATGCAGGCGTTGCTTTCCCCCATGCGCAGCGCTTCCGCGATGATTTCGTTGAGAAAACAGCCGGAAATGGAATCGCGGCTCCGCGCGTAGCGGGCCATTTTTTCGCCGTCGCCCCCGACTAGGCCGCTTTTGGAGCAGGCGGAGGGACTGTACTGCGAGCTCGCGCTTTTCATGGCGGACCACAGCGCCTCCATCTGCCGGAGGGAATCCTCCCGGCTATTTCCCCGGTCCTTGAGGTCGTCTTCCAGAATGGTCTCCCAAAGCGGCATGTTCTGTTCCTGCGCTGCCTTCAGCATTTCCCGCACCGATGTGAATGCCATAAAAGCCCTCCCCGTTACCCGTTATAAGTCGTACAAGTCATTTCCCCGTTCAGGAAAATGACTTTATAGTTTGTCTTCGTCAGTCGTCCAGATTCAGATAAGTTACTTTTAGAATTCCGTTCACCTTTGTGAGCGAAACCAGCGGCTCCGCTGGGATCGGCTGGTCGCATTCGATGACCATAACCGCGTAGCCGCCCCGCACGTTGCGGTAGAGCTGCATGGTTGCGATATTCACGGAATACCGGTACAGCAGTGCCGTAACCTCGGCAACATGGCCCGGCTGATCCAGATTGTGCACGATCAGGGTTGGGCAATCGCCCGAAAAGTTTGTTTCAATGCCGTCAATGCTGCATATTTTAATGCGTCCGCCCCCGATGGACGATGCCATGACCTCAAGCGAACGGCGGCTTTCCCCTTCCACCCGGAGCACCACCGTGTTTGGGTGGACGTTCCGCAGAATAACGTTTCGCTTTGTGATCTGAATATTCTGCTTTTCCGCCAGTTCAAAGCTCTGCGGAATGCGGATGTCGTCCGGCTTCATCCCCAGCAGCCCTGCCATCAGCGCCCGGTCGGTTCCGTGCCCCTCTCCGGTTGCGGCAAAGGAGCCGTGCAGCAGCATCTCCGCTTTCCGGACCGGTTCACCCAGCAGTTTCCGCGTGAGGTAGCCGATCCGCACGGCTCCGGCCGTGTGGCTGCTGGAAGGACCCACCATAATCGGGCCCATAATGTCGAAAATACTCATGCCTGTTTTCCGCCTTTCCGCGGCCGCGATTTCAGTGATTCAAACAGTATTAATCATAGCACGGCGGGTGAGAAAAGCAAAGCGAAATTTCCCGCTCCTTATCTTTGGCGGCGTTTCATCGGGTGAGCGTCGGATTTTTTAAGGTAAAACGCCTTTTTCGCCGGCATCCTCGCATGTATACTACATATAATAACTAAAAAAAGGACAACCCACGTGGAAGAGAGGAAATGAACAATGCTCAGTACGACGACGCAGAGGATTGATGGGACCCGCGCTGCGGAACACCGCGGAACAGCTGCCACAATCGTTTCGGATGGACCGGAGGCAGGCATGATTCTGAGAAAGGGCACCGAGGAAGACCTTGAGCTTCTGATTTCTCTTCGCTTTTCTTATCTGCGCGACGATTTGGGGCGGATAGTGCCGGAGACGGAACGAACGGTGGAAGCACAGCTTCGCAGGTATCTTCCGGAGCATCTGAAGTCCGGTGATTTTCAGGCTTTTCTTGCGGAGGAGGATGGGAAAATCGCGGCCTGCGCATTCCTGGTTCTGTGGGAAATACCGGCGAACCCCTCCTGCCCTTCGGGAATCCGAGGGACTGTGTTCAACGTCTGGACTGACCCTGCGTTCCGCCGCAGAGGGGCCGCGACGCAGGTAATGAACGCGCTGATTGCGGATGCGCGGAAGTCCGGCGCTACTCTTCTGGAGCTTTCCGCCACCCGGCAGGGAAGACCGCTGTACGAAAAACTCGGCTTTTCCTTTTCCGAGAATACGGCCATGCGGATGACCCTTTAGCCCGTATTCCATAAGTTCGCCGCCGAAAATCGGCGCATGAAACGAAGTTTTTTCCCTATACTAAATCCTGTCGTTTTTCTTGGAAGGAGACACAGGATGAAAAAGGGACGTAGATATGCAAAGGAATGCGGGGGAGTTTCGCTTTCCGCAATGATCCTGATTGGAATTGCTTTCGCGGCGGCCTGCTGGTTTGCCGTTGAGATGTTTGCCGGAGGCGGGGAGCAATACCGGGACCGGAGTGCCGCCAGCGGTGTTTCGCTGGTCAGCGCCGCCCGGCCGGAGGCTCCCCAGCCCTCCTCCGCCGTTCAAAGAACGGTTCCTGCAGGGGACGAGTGGGAGCTTCTGCTTGTCAATTACGATCACAAACTGCCGGAGGATTTCACGCCCGACCTGATGCAGGACAACGGGGTTGAGATGGATTCCCGGATTGTCGCGCCGTTTGAAGCTATGCGGGAGGCGGCGAAAAAAGAGGGGCTTTCGCTTTACGCTTCCTCGGCGTACCGGAGCAGCGAAACACAGGACAAGCTGTTCCGCGAGGAGGTGAGCCAGTATTCAAAACTTTACCCAACTGCTTCCCAGGCGGAGGCAGTCGCCGCGGAATCGGTTGCCAGGCCGGGGTACAGCGAGCACGGCACCGGCCTGGCGATCGACCTAAACGGCGTGCAGGATGGATTTGTCCAAACGAAGGAGTACCGCTGGCTTCTGGATCATGCTCAGGAATACGGCTTTGTTCTTCGGTATCCCGAGGATAAGCAGGACATCACACATATTAAATTTGAGCCGTGGCATTTCCGCTACGTCGGGCAGGAGAACGCGGAAAAAATGAAGCAGACGGATGAATGCCTGGAAGAATACCTCGATTCCCTTGAAAAAACGAGTTCACTTCATTGATTATCCTGCGCGGATTTGCTATAATTTAATTCTATTCGGTTTTTATTTTACAGATCAGGAGGCTTTTTGATGCGGCAGGCTAAGGTAAGAACCAGGTTCGCCCCAAGCCCGACGGGTTTTATGCACGTCGGAAATCTTCGGACGGCCCTGTTTGAATATCTGATTGCAAAATCAAACGGCGGGGATTTTATTCTCCGCATTGAGGATACCGATCAGGAACGGTTGGTGGAAGGCGCCGTAGACGTCATCTACAGCACGCTGAAACAGGTGGGCCTCAGGCACGACGAGGGGCCGGACGTCGGGGGAAACTACGGGCCTTATGTCCAGAGCGAGCGGAAGGGCCTTTACCGGCAGTACGCGGAGCAACTGGTCCGCGAGGGGAAGGCCTATTACTGCTTCTGCTCGAAGGAACGGCTTGACTCCCTGCATGAAAGCAAGGAGGAAAACGGCGGCGGCTACGACCGTCACTGCCGGAACCTTCCCGCGGAGGAGGTACAAAGTCTGCTCGCGGCGGGAACGCCCCATGTGATCCGGCAGAAAATGCCGCTTGACGGTTCGACGACCTTCGACGATGTCGTCTACGGCCCGATCACGATTGAAAACCGCGAACTGGAAGATCAGGTTCTATTAAAGTCCGATGGCTACCCGACCTACAACTTCGCAAACGTCGTCGACGACCATTTGATGGAAATTACGCACGTGGTGCGCGGTTGCGAATACCTGACTTCCACGCCGAAGTACAAGCTCCTTTACGAGGCGTTCGGATGGGACGTGCCGGTCTATGTCCATCTGCCGCTCATTATGGGCAAGAACGCGGACGGCGGGGTATCAAAGCTCTCGAAGCGCCACGGCTCCACGGGCTTTGCGGATCTGGTGAACGAGGGCTATCTTCCCGAGACGATCGTGAACTACATAGCCCTGCTCGGCTGGTGCCCGAAAGATAACCGCGAAATGTTCTCGCTTTCCGAGCTGGCGGAGAATTTTTCGATTGACGGCATCAGCAAATCACCCGCGGTGTTCGATTACGACAAACTTCTGTGGTTCAACGGGGAGTATATCCGCGCGATGTCGCCGGAGGAGTTTACGGCCCATGCCATGCCGCAGTACCGGCAGGTTTTCCCGCAAGGGGAGTACGACTGGTCGGTTCTTACCTCCATTTTGCAGCCCCGCGTGACAAAATTTACGCAGATTCCCGAAATGATTGCGTTTCTGAAAGAACTACCGGAGTATCCGGCGGACTTCTTCATCAATAAAAAAAGCAAAACGAATCTTGAAAACTCTCCCGCCATGCTGAGCGCGGCGGTTTCCGAACTGGAAGGACTTAAGGAGTGGACGGCGGACGCCCTGCGCGAAGCGCTGCCCGCTCTCGCCCAGAAGCTTGGCGTAAAAAACGGTACGCTGCTCTGGCCGGTGCGAATTGCGGCGGCGGGGATGACGGTTACACCGGGCGGAGCGATTGAGATTCTCGATTTTCTCGGCAGGGAAGAATCGCTTCGGCGCCTGCGGCTGGGCCAGACAAAATTAGGATCGTGAGGAGTTAGAGCAAATGAGCGAAGAAGCTATGATCCCGGAGGAGAACGGCGGCTCCGGGAATTTTATCCATACCTTTGTCCGGGAGGATATCGCGCCGGGCGGGCAGTTTGAGGGAATGAAGGTGCACACGCGCTTTCCGCCCGAACCGAACGGCTATCTCCACATCGGCCACGCAAAGGCGATCTGCATCGACTTCGGCACGGCGGAAAAATTCGGCGGGCTCTGCAACCTCCGCATGGACGACACCAACCCGACGAAGGAAGACGAGGAATACGTCGACGCCATCAAGGAAGACATTAAATGGCTCGGCTTTTCGTGGGATGACCGCTTTTTCTTTGCCTCCGATTATTTCCCGAAAATGTTTGAGCTGGCGGAGAATCTGATTCAAAAGGGACTTGCCTATGTCTGCGAGCTGACGCAGGAGCAGGTGAAGGAATACCGGGGCGACCTTTCGCACCCGGCCCAGAGCCCCTTCCGTGACCGTCCCGTCGAGGAGAGCCTCGACCTGTTCCGCCGGATGCGCGCCGGTGAATTTGAGGACGGGAAAATGACGCTCCGTGCGAAAATCGACCTCGCCTCCGGCAACTTCAATCTCCGCGACCCGGTGATTTACCGCATCAACCGCCTGCCGCACCACCGCACGGGGAATACCTGGTGCATCTATCCGATGTACGATTTTGCCCACCCGATTGAGGACGCGATCGAGGGCGTCACCCACTCACTCTGCTCGCTGGAGTTTGAGGATCATCGCCCGCTGTACGACTGGGTGATCGAACATATCGACCTTCCGGCAAAACCGCGCCAGATCGAGTTCGCACGGCTCGGAATCAACAATACGGTTATGAGCAAGCGCAAGCTGCGCACGCTGGTGGAAAACAAATATGTTTCCGGCTGGGACGACCCGCGCATGCCCACCCTGAGCGGCCTGCGCCGCCGCGGCTACACGCCTGCCTCCATCCGGAATTTCTGCGAACGCATCGGCGTCGCAAAGGTGAATTCCACGGTGGATTATGGCTTTCTGGAGCACTGCCTGCGCGAGGACCTGAATGAGAACGCGCGCCGCACCATGGCGGTGCTGGACCCCGTTAAGCTGGTGCTTACAAATTACCCCGAAGGGAAAACGGAAACCTTCGATGTGGAGAACAATCCGGAGAAGCCGGAAACCGGAACTCGGCCCGTAACCTTTTCACGCGAGCTCTGGATCGAGCGGGAGGATTTCATGGAGGTTCCGGAGAAGAAATACTTCCGCCTGTTCCCCGGGAACGAAGTGCGCCTGAAGACCGCGTATGTCGTGAAATGCACCGGGTGCGAAAAAGACGCGGACGGGAAGATCACCGCCGTTTACGCGGAATACGACCCGGCTACCCGCGGCGGAAACACGCCGGACGGGCGCAAGGTGAAAAGCACCATCCACTGGGTGGACGCCGGAACGGCCGCGGATGCGGAGGTACGGCTGTACGACAGCCTGTTCACCGTGCCGGACCCTGAGGCGGGGGATTATCTCGAGGAGCTTAACCCGGATTCCCTGAAGGTTCTGACCGGCTGCAAGGTGGAGCCGTGGCTGGCAGAGGAAAAGGCGCCCGCCTCCTTCCAGTTCCTGCGGCAGGGGTACTTCTGCCCGGACAATAAGGACAGTACGCCGGAGCATCCGGTGTTCAACCGCTCCGTTTCCCTTAAGGACGGCTTTAAAAAAGGATGAAAAAACCGCCCGGCGTTTTATACGCCGGGCGGTTCGTTATTCCCCGTAGATACCCTGTACGCTGACTTCGCCGGAAAACACGCGGTCGGTGGAACCGTCGGGAAGGCGGACCACCAGTTCCCCCTGCGGAGAGATGTCTGCCGCCGTGCCGGAAGCCGGCGCGCCGCCGCGCGTAAACGTTACCTCGCGGCCCAGACTGACGCAGAGGAGCTTGTATTCCTCGAGAAACGCGGGGTCCGGTTCGGAAATGTTCCGGGAGATCAGCGCTTCAAACTGACGCAGAATTTCCTGCAGCAGGGGGACGCGCGGAACCGGCTTCCTCGTTTCCAGAAGCAGCGAGGTAGCCTTGTGCCGGATGTCCTGCGGAAATTCGTGCAGATTCGCGTTCAGCCCGACGCCGACCACAACGAATTCCACGCGGTCGATTTCGGCGCTCATTTCGGTCAGAATCCCGCAGACCTTCCGGCCGCCGATCACGATGTCGTTCGGCCATTTGATCAGGGCTTCGGCACCGGTCTTTTCGCGAATTGCTCTGCATACCGCGAGTCCGGCGAGCAGCGTGGTCATGGTGACAGGTTCCGGAATGGAGCCCGGTCGGAGCAGAAGGCTAAACCAGATTCCGGTTCCGGACGGGGAGGCCCAGCTTCTGCCAAGCCGCCCCTTGCCGCCCGTCTGCTGTTCCGCGATGAACAGGCTTCCGTCCGGCGCACCGGCGAGAGCGCGGCGCTTTGCCTCTTCGTTGGTCGAGCCGACGCTTTCGGAGCAGAAAGCGGTGCGGCCCAGCCGCACCGTGCCGAGGCCCGCGCCGATTTCTTCCGGCGTGAAGATATCGGGGCAGGCAGTCAGGTGGTATCCGCGGTTTGTTACGGACTGAATCTCATAGCCCTCCGCGCGAAGGGTGTTGATGCATTTCCATACGGAGGTCCGCGACACGTTCAGCTCTCCGCTCAGATCTTCTCCGGAAACGAAGCCGCCGTTCTCGCGGAGCGCCCGAAGAATCTGATCCCGCAGAAGCATGCTCTCACCGCCTTTTTCAAAGTGGTTTCTATTATAGCGCGAAATTTCCCTGGACGCAAGACGGCGAAAACTTTCCCCCGGATATTGCTCTGCAAAACAATTTCGTGATATACTGAAACCAGACTGGACAGAATAAATTGGAAACGGAGGCGCGCATATGGATGTACGTCCGGGCGACA
>JAEWRF010000047.1 GCA_023460155.1 Bacillota bacterium
GTCTGTGCATGGGCATTTCCCTCAGTGTCGGCCAACTGCTGCTCATCGTTTTGCTGTCGCCCCTGATGTGCCTGTCGGGAGGCTCGCTGGCCACGATCATTATCGGAGTCATCAAAAGCAATAAAACGGCCAATATCGCCGTTTCCCTGATTACGATGCCGCAGATGTTCCTGAGCGGCGCCATCATCCCAATCAACAATTCCAAAGGTATTTTATATGTGATCAGCCGGTTGATGCCTATGACCTATTGCCTGGACCTGGTCCGTTCGGTCATTTATTCCGGAACGCCGCAGTATAATAGCGTCGTCCTCAATAATCCTGCGGTCGATCTATTGGTGATTATCATCATCACGGTTGTTTGCCTGGTGATCGGAACCTTCTTCTTTGCAAGAAGCGAAAAAAACAGGTGAGCGAGCAGGCTCACATGGCAAAAGCGCTCCGGTTTATCCGGGGCGCTTTTGCCATGTGATAGCTTTGTTTTGCCGAATTTCTAAAATTTTAAAAAATTACTTTGACAGACAGAACAATCTGTGCTATGATTACACCATCAGATAGAGCTCTACCAGACAGTGCACTATCACGCGGAACTGTTTTCAGTGAAATGTAAAAAGGAGGTACGCCATTGATCAGCAGTGATATTATCAGAGGGCATCTGGATGCGATCATCCTTCGGCTTATTTACGAAAAAGATCGGTATGGCTATGAAATTTCGAATGAAATAGCAAATCGTACCAGCAACCAATTTCAGATCAAGGAAGCGACGCTTTACGCGGTTTTTCAGCGGCTGGTGAAAAAAGAACTCATTGAATCCTATCTTGGCGACGTATCGTTCGGGGGAAGACGGCGCTACTACCGGATTACCACTCTTGGCCGGGCTTATCTGAACGAAGAAATCCGGAACTGGCACGATGCGCGCAATATCATTGATATTTTTATGGAGGGTGTAGAATGAACGAAATTGAATCGCATATTACTCAGTTGTTTGCGGGGATCCCCGAAAGCAGCCGCAAAGAGGAGGTAAAGCTGGAAATAACCCAGAACCTCAATGAAAAGGTGGCGGACCTCGTCGCCAACGGGCAGACCCGGGAGGAAGCGATTCAAAAGGCGATCGACGACTTCGGCGACATCGAAGACCTGAAGGAAGAGCTGGAAAGCAGCGCGAAACTTACCAAGGGCAAAAGGCTGGGCCTTTCCCTTGCTTTTTCGATCTGGGGTTCAGCGCTCATCACTGCCCTTATGCTTTTCATCAACTTTTATTATACTCCGGGCAACATTTGGTTTGTGTACCCAGTATTCGCGGTCGTCTGGTGGCCGATGGCGCTGTTTTTCCAGTGGCACCACAATAAAACGGGGGAACGCATCGGTTTCGCTTTCTCGGTCTGCAGTTTTCTCCTGATTACTGCGCTGATGCTTTTCATCAACTTCTATTACACTCCGCACATCATTTGGTTCGTCTATCCGGTCTTTGCTGTGCTGTGGTGGCCGCTGGCGATGCTCTTCCGCCGCATGCGCCAGAAGAACGGGAAGGAGGATGGGTGCGATGAGTGAAACATATCGCCAGAGGGGGGATCGGCGCTACCTGATCGGCTTTTCCGTTGCCGGCAGCCTGATTTCCATCCTGTTTTTTCTATTTATTAATTTCTCCACGGGGGTCCGTTTTCCGTGGTTCGTGTTTCCGGCCTATGCGGTGCTCTGGTGGCCGCTGATGACCATTTTTGCCGGAAGGCATTCCGCGAAGGTGCTTTCCCTGATCGGCAGCGCTCTGACAATCGCCCTGCTGGCCCTCACAAATTACCTCACTTCCTGGAGTTACCCATGGTTTCTTTTTCCCTCTTTTGCAATTCTATGGTGGCCCCTCGGCGTGTTTTTCGGAACGAAACATGCCAAAACGCTTTCCATCGCCGGAAGCATTGTGATCATTGTGTCTGTGTTTCTCACAAACTACGTAACTTCTCCGTCGGTGATCTGGTTCTATTACCCCGCATTTGCCGTCATCTGGTGGCCCCTCAGCGTTTTCCTTGCGGGCCCGCGCACCATCAAAGTTTATTCGGTCATAGGGGCGCTTTTTCTCGCCGCTTTTTTTACGGTGGAAAACCTCCTGAAATCGCCGTTCTGCCCCTGGGCGCTGCTGACATATTTTCCGATTCTGATGTGGCCGGTGGGAACCTTGTTCGGAAAGCGTCTGGGCCGTTTGCCGGCTGCGCTGTGCGGCAGCCTTGCCGGAATCCTCTATTACACGGTACTGAACATCGCCGTTTTTCCGGGATTCCCGTGGGCGATTTTTCCGGCCTATGCCCTTTTGTGGTGGCCGCTGGCCATCGCTTTTGCAAAACGGAAGCATCCCATGCTGTTCTCCGTCACCGGGACCCTCCTGAGCGCAGCCTTGTTTATCGCGGTCAACATTGTTTCTTCGCCGGCCACGATTTGGGCGGTCTATCCGATATTCGTACTCCTGTGGTGGCCGCTTTCCACTTATTACTTTCTACGGCGGGCTGCCGTAATCAATGACCGCTGACTTTGAAAGAAACGTGTTTCCTCAAGGAGGCGCGTTTTTTTCAAAAGCCAGGGTTACCGTCAGCAGAACCGGGGCATTACCGACTCAAATCCTCACGAGAAAGGTCAGACGAATCACATTGATCGTGTTATCTGTTCTGCTTGCAGTCACAACGGTTGTTGTTGGAATCTTGTTTGCCGTGAGTCCGGGCAGGCCGAAACCGTTCCTCGATAAAAACGGTAAGGTGATCGCAGGCAGCATCTCCGAGAAAATCTTCGTAAACATCAACGGGGTAAAGCAAGGCATGTTCCTCAAGGGCAAGAATAAAAACAATCCCGTGCTGCTGTTTTTGCACGGCGGGCCCGGAATGCCGGAGTACACCTTTTTTGAACAATACTGCCCGCAAATAGAGAACAGCTTTACCGTCTGCTATTGGGAACAGCGCGGATGCGGGCTTTCCTATCGGGACGATACCCCTGCCGGTTCGGAAACGACGGAGCAATTGATCATGGATACGCTATCGGTGACGAACTATCTGAGAAATCGCTTCGGCCAGCAGAAGATTTATCTTATGGGGCACTCGTGGGGTACTTATTTGGGAATACAGGCTGCTTCGCGTGCTCCACAGCTCTATCAGGCTTATATCGGAGTAGGTCAGATGTCACAACAGCGCGAATCGGAATTACAGGCATATCAATATATGCTTGCACAATATCGGGCGGATGGGAATAAAAACATGGAGAGAAAACTGGAAGCGTATCCGGTTACCCGATCCGACAGTGCTTTGCAGGCTTACCTGAAATCCTCTTTGCGCGATGACGCAATGCACCAGCTTGGAATCGGAACGATGCATGAGATGCACTCGGTCATTACCGGTATCTTTTTTCCGGTGATGGCGAGCCGGGCATATACGCTGAGGGAAAAAATAAATCTATGGCGCGGTAAAGCATTTTTGAATCATTCCACCGATCTGCAAAATCAGGAGCTCTCGGCGGACTTAACGGTTAAAGTTCCGAAGCTTCTTGTGCCAACCTATTTTCTCAGCGGAACATACGATTACACCGTGTCCTGTCAGCTGGCGGAATCCTATTTCAAAAAACTACAGGCACCGATCAAAGGCTTTTATCTGTTTCAAAACTCAGCTCACAGTCCCATGTTTGAAGAGCCGGATAAGTTCATGAATATTATGCAGGAAGATGTGCTGACCGGCAAGAACAGCCTTGCCGATGTGGAATAGGTTTGCTCTGTTCTGCACAAAGCATCTACGAACCCCTTGGATGGAAGGACAGATCAAACGGGATAAAGTGAGGGCCTGATTCAACCGAAAAAGTCGAATCAGGCCCTTTGTGCAGCTTTTTACCGTGCTGTCGAAATACAGGCTCAGCCGGCAAGATCGCCTGCCGCCTTGATTTTCACACGGTTGGTATTGCCTGGGTAATAGGCGAGAGGAACGTCCTCCACCTCGATGATCTCCACGGTTTCACGGATTGCGCCGGCATTGACCGCCATATCGGCTGCCTCGCGTTTCGCTTCGGCGAGGGCCTCGTCACGAGGAACTTTATTGTAATCGATGAGTTTTTCAAATGTGCCGCTTACCTTCGAGATTGCGGAACCGATCGCGTTCGCGGTGCCGAAATGCTCTGGCTTCGTTACCGAACCGGCCCCCGCGAGCCGACCAGGCAGAATGATGGAGCCGCCGCCGACCAGAATTACGTCCACTTCGTCACCGGAAACCTTCATCGCGTCGATTGCGTCTTCCGCGAGAAGCCGGATGGCATCCATCGCCTTTTCGGCGACCTCAATGCTGATGCAGTCCGTCTTGCTCTTATCTCCAAGCTCGAACATGCCGAGGCGCACGGCGATATCGGTCGCGGTTATGGTATCGCCGCCGAAGATGAGCGCTTTTTCGGTGATGCGGTAACCGACGCTGTCGGGGCCGACCGTGACGCTTCCGTCCTCATGCGGGCGTACGATGGAGCCGCCGCCGAGCCCGATGGTCAGAACATCCGGCATGCGAAAATTGGTGCGCACGCCGCCGATTGTGACGGCGACGCTGGATTCGCGCGGGAAACCGTTCCGGATGACGCCGAGGTCCGTCGTAGTGCCGCCCACATCCACGACCAGCGCATCGCGGAGGCTGGAAAGATAACTTGCGCCGCGGATCGAATTGGTGGGGCCGCATGCGATCGTCAGAATCGGGTAGCGCCTTGCGTGCTCCATGGTCATCAGAGTGCCGTCATTCTGCGAAAGGTAGATGTCGGCGTTTGAGATGCCAAGCTCGGCCAGAGATTTTGCGAAACCGTCTGTGAAGCGCTCCGCCACACGGTACAGGGCGGCATTCAGAATGGCGGCGTTTTCCCGTTCGATGAGGCCCATCGAGCCGATTTCGCTGGAAATGGAGATGTGCACGCCGCCGCCCATGACCTCGCGGCAGAGCTCCGCGGCTCTGAGCTCGTGGTCGTTGCGGACGGTCGAAAACACGCAGGAAATCGCCACCGACTGGACCTTTCCCCTCACACTTTCAAAGAACTTTCGAATCGCGTCTTCGTCGAGCGGCCACAGCTGTTTGCCGTCGTATTCAAAGCCTCCGCCGACGATGGCCTGCGCGGCGACCACTTTTTTGATGTCGTCCGCCCAGTCCACCATGGGAGGAATGCCTAAGGTAGCAGGCGCGCCGATGCGCAGGACGGCCACGGGCTCCAGTCCCTTGCGCTCTACGATTGCGTTGGTGCACTGGGTGGTGCCGAGCATGGCCTGCCGGATCTCGGCGGGATTGACGCCCGAAACCGCAAGCACGTTCCGGATGGCGCCGAGAATTCCCTCGTAAATGTCGCCGGAGGTCGGATTTTTGACTTCCGCCACAACATTCCGGGCTTCGTCGATCAGCACGGCGTCGGTGTTGGTTCCGCCGACGTCGATTCCAAGTTTGTACATCATGCTTTCACCGCCTTTGAACGTTCCTCAACCGGGATATAATCGGTATCACAGCCAAAATAGCGGGGGCCGACCAATTCAAGGCCCTTTTCGCACCGCCACATCTCAAAGCACGGGAGGCCGACGACGAAGACGCGTTTCCCGTATTTCATCGCGTCGGTCGTGACGGGAATAAAGGTTTCAGTGTCTACCAGGCAGATCAGGTCCGGCACGGTAGCGACAATTTTCCCGTCAACCGCCGCGGTGAGGTTTTCGTTCTGGAATTCGACGGTGGCCGTCCGGCCTTTAAAGTCCCCAAGGCCTTCGAGAACCGCTTTGCCGAAATTGAACGCTCCCCGCGTTTCGCGGAGCACGTCGGAGATTTTTCCCTGGAACAGCCGGTAGCCGCCGGTGGCCTTGTAAAACGCTTCTTCGGGGCTGCCCGACGCGGCGCTTTTCAGAGTCCGGATGGCTTTGCCGAGGGCTTCGCTCCGGGTGATGATGTTCTTGACCGCGTATTCCTTAAGCTGTCTGCCTTCCATCGCGTAGAGGCAGACGGATACGCTGCCGCCGCAGCTCATGGTCACGGCGCGGGCAAGCTCCTCCGTCCACTTGTTCGTGATGGTGTCAAAAATGGCGCAGTTTCCCTTTTCATCGGTGAGCGCCATGGGCGTCGCTTTCATTCCGCCGATCGTGAAGGTTACCATCTGCAGTTCCGGGAACGCACGGCCCATTCCGTCCGCGTCCACCATGGGCATGCCGAGACGCGCACAGGCGGCGATCGGAAGCATGCTGTTCACAC
>JAEWRF010000048.1 GCA_023460155.1 Bacillota bacterium
GTATCAGGCCATGTTCGTAACGGCCAAAGCAGCCTATTCAAGCTACACTTACAATACATATTTTAACTTTTCCATTATCGCGTCGATCGTTGCCCTGATCGTTGTGCTGGTCGTTGCAAATATCAACCTGGGGAAGAGCAAAGTTTCACACGCCTGGGCGGCAGCCGCTCCGGATAGCGGATCCGTGGACGACGCGCCGGCTATTTCCTGGATCTCTGTGATTCTGCCGGTGCTTCTTGTTCTCATTGTCAACTGCCCGATTATTCTTGCCTTTATCATTGCCGCTTTGTATGCCCTGCTTACCTGCGGCAAGCTCAAAGGCGGATTCACGGAAATCTGCCGCATGCTGGCAAAGCAGTTTGCCGACGGTTCCATCGATGTTGCCCCGATGATCGGCTTCCTGCTTACCCTGTCCATGTTCAGCAGTTCCGCAAATTATGCCGCTCCTTACTTTAAGACCTTGTTCGGAGGTTTGATCCCGAGTTCGGCACTTCTGCTCTGCATTGTGTTTGCAATTCTGACTCCGCTGGGCTTCTTCCGCGGGCCCATGAATCTGGTTGGCTGCGGTACCGCCATTCTGGCCGTGGTCGTGGCATGCAACAACTGGCCCGTTATGTTCCTGTACCCGCTGTTTGCGGTTACAACCATAGCTCCTCAGCATCTCGACATTACCCAATCGTGGGTTGCATGGGGCTTCGGGTATACAAAAGTTAACCCGAAGGATTATATGAAAATGTCCATTCCGACCGGCTGGATTGTCGGTGCGATTCTTTGCATCACTGTTTTCTTCCTGTACGGCGGTTTGGTCCATTAATCCCAATCCGGAATATCCGCAACATTAGTTTCCGCAGTCTGATTCAACGGCGAATAGGGTTGGCCTTTTCTCTATCACCGAAAATTTGCAGCCGGGCAAATCCCTATTCGCTGTTTTTTGCTTACCGATAAGAACTGTCGCAGCAGGCACTGTTTTCACCATAGAAAAGAAGGTTGATTATAACGTGAAAAGAACCGTTCGAATGGGTATCGATGTAGGCGGTACCTATACTAAGGCAGTGGCAATCGATGACCTGACTCATGAAATCATCGGCAAGGCTGAGGTGAAGACGACTCATGACGATCCGCGGGGAGTAGCGGCAGGCGTCGTACTTTCTTTTCAGAATTGCATGAAGCTGAACGCTATAAGACCCGAAGAAGTTGTATTTGTGGCGCACAGCACCACCCAGGCGACAAACGCGCTGATTGAGGGAGACATCGCGACCGTCGGCGTAGTGGGAATGTCCAAAGGCGGCTTTGAAGGATTCCTTGCAAAAAGGCAATCCAAACTCGAAGACGTTGACCTTGGAAATAATAAAAAGATTAAAATCATCAACGCATTTGTAACGGTTAAGGATCTGACGAAGGAAGTCGCAAACCATATTGTTGACGACCTGAAAAGCAAAGGCGCGCAGGTGATTGTTTCCTCCATGGCATTTGGAGTTGACAACAACGGCCCCGAGAGGCTGATCTGTGAAGCCGCAGCGGAGAAAGGCATCCCAACCACAATGGCTTCTGATATTACGAAGCTGTACGGCCTGACCAGGCGCACGAGAACTGCGGCCATCAACGCCAGCATTCTCCCGAAAATGATGGACACCGCCAATTCCACGGAGCGTTCCATCCGCGAAGTCGGCGTCAATGTGCCGCTGATGATCATGCGCGGCGACGGCGGCGTTATGGAAATCAATGAAATGAAAAAACGGCCGGTGCTCACTATGCTTTCCGGTCCGGCTGCTTCTGTTATGGGCGCTCTGCTGTATCTGCGCGCTTCGAACGGCATCTATTTTGAAGTCGGCGGAACGACGACCAACATCGGCGTCATCAAAAACGGCCGTCCCGCCATTGACTATTCCATTGTCGGGGGGCATCCGACCTATGTAAGCTCGCTGGATGTCCGGGTGCTCGGCGATGCGGGCGGTTCCA
Organism: Bacillota bacterium; assembly: GCA_023460155.1. Lineage (GTDB taxonomy): Bacteria > Bacillota > Clostridia > Oscillospirales > Acutalibacteraceae > Caproicibacter. Next base: position 1,960 of record JAEWRF010000048.1, read on the forward strand.
TGGTGCGCGCAAATAAAAGCGGCGTCATTGACGTAGGACCCCGCTCCGCCCATATCGCGGGGCTGGAATACGGCGTGTTCACCGATCCGGATAAGATTGTTAACGGCAAAGTGGAGTTCTTTTCCCCGAAACCCGGTGACCCAGACGATTATGTCGCGATCCGGCTTGGAAACGGAGAACGGATCACCCTGACGAATACCTGCGCGGCCAATGCGCTCGGCATCCTCGAACCGGGGGATTTCTCTTACGGCAACGTGGAAGCGGCCAGAAAAGCAATCAAGGTTTTGGCGGATTTTTGCGGCACCACAATAGAAGATATTGCCACACAGATCATGGATCGGGCCATTGACAAGATCAAACCCGTTTTTGCCAGCCTTGTGGAAAAGTATAAACTGGAAAAGGAGCAGATGTCGCTGGTGGGTGTCGGCGGCGGCGCGGCCGTGCTGATCAAATACTTTGCCGGGAAGATGGGAATCCGCTACAGCATCCCTGAAAACGCGGAAGTGATTTCTTCCATCGGCGTGGCGCTTTCCATGGTGCGCGACGTTGTGGAGCGCATCATCCCGTCGCCAAGCAAAGACGATATCCGTTCCATCAAAGCCGAGGCTTTAAACAAAGCGATTGAAAGCGGCGCTTCGCCGGAATCCGTGGAAATACATATCGAAATTGATCAGAACACCTCAAAGGTAACGGCCATCGCCACCGGTTCTACGGAAGTCAAAACCACCGATCTGCTGAAAGAATGCGGTGAAACGGAGGCAATGGATCTGGCTGCGCGTGATCTGCAGTCCTCCAAAGATGCCGTCTCGCTTCTCGAAAAGACGCAGTATTTCTATGTGTTTGGCGGAAAGTCGGAAAAGACCGGCCACAGCATCCCAATCCGCATTCTGGATAAAAAAGGATTTATCCGGGTGCAGCGCGGGAGCGCCCTTGTCCGGAAGGCAAAGGCTTGCGACTATCTTTCCGCGGTTGAAAAGCTGTGGGACGATATGGCCGATTATCAATCCGAGCTGATTGCCCGGCCGGACTTCTATCTGTGCATCGGGGCAAGGGTAATGGATTTCAATGCAATTGACCTCAAGCAGCTTGAACTGCTGATGGATATTGAAGTGTCCGATCTGGAGCCGGACAGCGAAATCATCGTAGCGGCAGCCAATATGGCGGTGATCTGAATGGAAAGGCAGAAAAGCGGATGAGTGCTTCAGAGGAGCAAATCACGTCCCTTATCGAAATGATTCAGGCTTTGCGCAGAATCGATGAGGAAGCCTGGGGCGCTTATGCGTTTTCTGCCGATCTTCTTAATAACCGTATTCCGGAGGAAGAGAAACGCGGGATGATTCAAAAAGCGATCCGATGCGGGGAAGACTGTGCGGACCGCGTTGTAAGGGAAACGGGGGAATCTTCACCGGCAGCCGTTGCCAGCCGTTTCGGCCTGACAATCGTTGAAAGCAATCTTCCGATGATCGGCCGCCGGAAAGTGTTTGCCCAATTTACCCCACCTCGAAAAATCGAGATATTTCAAGAACCGCTCGAGAGATATGCAGGGGTGCTTGCAGGGTCGAACGATCAACAGGCAGCGCAGCTCATTCCGGCACAGGAAGTTTACAGCCTGGTGCTTGGCCACGAAATCTATCACTTTGTAGAGGAACGCAGCTCCGACACGATTTATTCACGGACCGAAAAATATACGCTCTGGCACTTTTTCGGTTTCCGCTACGCCACCGCTGTAAACGCGCTGGGGGAGATAGCGGGCATGGCTTTTTCCCGGAAGCTCAGTCAGGTTGCTTATTCCCCTTTCCTCCTTGATGTTTTGCTGTTTTTTGATTATAATTATGAACAAACCACAGCCATTTTTCAAAATATAATGAAAATGAGCGAAAAGTGGAACCAATTCAGAAACCAGGTGTAATTGTATATGAATCAGGGTATATCTCTTAACGATTTGACGTACGACAGAATTAACAAAGATATTATGAATCTGGTTCTGGAGCCGGGTTCGGCGGTAAGCATCCAGAAGCTGGCGGATGCTTATCAGGTTAGCCGCACTCCCGTGCGGGAAGCTGTTATCCGCCTTGAAAAAAAAGGGCTTGTGGAAATCTATCCTCAGGCAAAAACCATAATATCCAAAATTAATCTGAAAAGAATCCATCAGGAACGGTTCATACGCAAGGCGTTAGAAATCGCCGCGGTGGACTCGTTTATTCAGAATTGCGATGAAGCTACCGTTCATGTTTTGGAAGGTTTTGTGTCAATCCAGAAGGACAGTGAACAGCCTGATTATTACGAACAATTTTTCCGTGCCGATAATAATTTTCACAGAGTTATATTCGAAACTGCAAAAGAGGATCTTAGCTGGAGCACGATCAATGACGTGGTCTCCCATTACAACCGTTTCCGCCTCTTATCCACAAGGCTGAAAGGGGTTAATACGGAAATCATCGATGAACACGACCGGATTATCAAGGCTGCGGAGTACCGAAATGCGAGCGCGATGAAAGAAATTCTGGAGTTGCACCTCGGCAAAATCCAGAGAGAAATCGGAAGCCTATTGGAGGCTTATCCCGATTATTTTGTGGAAGCATAAGCCCTTATAAAGGAGAAGCACTTTTATGCAAATGACAATGAGATGGTTTGGAAGCAAATTCGATACGGTTAAGCTCTCGCAAATAAAACAGACCTGCTATGCAACGGGTGTTATTTCCACCTTGTATGATAAGATGCCCGGGGAAGTCTGGAGCCTGAACGAAATCCTGAAGCTGAAAAAAGAGATTGAAGACGCCGGCCTGACGCTTTCCGGGATTGAAAGTGTCAATGTGAGCGACGCGATTAAAAGCGGCGCAGCGGACCGTGACCGGGATATTGAAGCATATATTGAAACCCTGAAAAATCTCGGCGAGGCCGGTATCCGCATGGTGTGCTACAATTTTATGCCGGTGTTTGACTGGACGAGAACGGAACTTGCCCGGAAGCGTGCCGATGGCTCCACCGTAATGGCATACAATCAGGCGGCAATTGAAAAAATCAATCCGTCGGAGATGTTCGGCGCAATCTCAAGCGATATGAACGGTACCGTTATGCCCGGCTGGGAGCCGGAACGCATGGCAAGGATCAAGGAGCTGTTTGCTCTTTACCGCGAGGTCGACGAAGAGGCGCTGTTCCGGAATTTAAAATATTTTCTGGAAGCCGTCATGCCCGTCTGCGATACATACGGAATCAACATGGCGATCCATCCGGACGACCCGGCATGGAGCGTTTTCGGGCTTGCCCGCATCATCACCAGCAAAGCCAATATCCTGCGCGTGATGAAGATGGTGGATAACCCGCACAACGGGCTCACTCTTTGCACCGGTTCGCTGGGCTCCAGCACAAAGAATGACCTTCCCGACATCATCCGTTCTCTGAAAGGGCGAATCCATTTTGCGCATGTCCGCAATCTTCGCTTCAACGACGGAGAACGCGACTACGAAGAAGCGGCTCATCTGTCTTCCGACGGCAATCTTGACCTGCACGCAATCATAAAGGCTCTGTATGAGATCGGGTTCGACGGCCCCATCCGTCCCGACCACGGCCGCATGATCTGGGATGAGGTCGCCATGCCAGGCTACGGGCTCTATGACCGTGCGCTGGGCGCTGCCTACCTCTGCGGCCTTTGGGAAGCCGTTGAAAAAGAGAACCGCTGATTTTAGTTCCGGATCCTCAATGGATCCGGTTTTCTGAGAGAGGATGGTCAAGCATGAAACTGACAAAAATTTCGCTGCAGGACAAATCCGCGTGGGAATCCGCGCATGTTGTACTGCCGAAATTCGATCTTGATAAAATGTGCCGGGAGACGGCAGAAAAACCGATCTGGGTTCATTTTGGTTCCGGCAATATTTTTCGCGGCTTTATCGCGCGCCTGCAGCAGCAGCTTCTGAACGAAGGCTTTTCTCAAAGTGGGATTATCGCCGCGGATACGTTCGATGGAGAAATTATAGACAGAATTTACAAGCCGCACGACAATCTCAGCCTGTATGTCAGCCTGAAGCCGGACGGGACCTCGGAACGGGAAGTTGTGGCAAGCGTTGCGCAGGCTGTTAACGCGACTGCCTCCAATCCGGAGGGGATGGCTTATCTCACCTCCGTTTTTGAAAACCCGGCCCTGCAGCTTGTCAGCTTTACCATTACGGAAAAGGGTTACGCGCTGGCCGATCTGCAGGGGGAATACTTTCCCACCGTAAAGAGCGACATTGCAAATGGGCCCGAAAATGCAAAGCATGCCATGAGCATCACTGCAAAGCTGCTGCTTGCGCGGTATCAGGCCGGCGCGGCGCCCATTGCGGTCGTCAGCATGGACAACTGCAGTCATAACGGGGAAAAACTTCGTTCCTCGGTTCTTGCCGTAGCGACGGCCTGGTGCGAAAACGGATTTGCGGATTCCGGCTTTATCAGCTACCTGAATGACGAGTCCAGGGTGACCTTTCCCTGGAGCATGATTGATAAAATCACACCGCGACCTTCGGCGGAGATCGAGAAAAGCCTTTTCGAAGCGGGAATTGAAGAAACGGCACCGATCGTGACCGATAAAAAGACGTTCATCGCGCCGTTTGTCAATGCGGAAGTACCGCAGTACCTTGTAATTGAAGACCGGTTCCCGAACGGCCGGCCGCCGCTCGAAAAAGCCGGCGTGTTGTTCACCGACCGCGAAACGGTGAATAAGGCTGAGCGCATGAAAGTGACAGCCTGCCTGAACCCCCTGCACACTGCGCTTGCCGTGTTCGGCTGTCTGTTGGGCTACAAGAGCATTGCGGCGGAAATGAAGGACGGGGAGCTGAAAAAGCTGGTCTTACAGATCGGCTACCGCGAGGGAATGCCGGTTTGCGTGAATCCCGGCATTATCAATCCTTCCGACTTTATCCGTGAAGTGATTGAACAGCGGCTGCCGAACCCGTTTATTCCCGACATCCCGCAGAGGATCGCGACCGATACAAGCCAGAAAATCCCGATCCGGTTCGGAGAAACTATAAAATCCTATATTGCCCGGGACGATCTGGATGTGAACTCTCTTACCTTTATACCGCTTACGATCGCCGGATGGCTGCGCTACCTTTTGGGGACGGACGACCAAGGCAAGACAATGGAAGTGAGCAGCGACCCTATGCTTGCCGAACTCAGGGCGAAGCTGACGGGAATCGAGGTCGGAAAACCGGAGTCCTATGCAGGTCAGCTCAAACCCATTCTGTCAAATACCGTTCTTTTTGCGGCAGATCTGGCCAAAACCGCACTGAGCAGTAAAATCGAAGCAATGTTTGTGGAAATGCTGGGAGGTCCCGGCACGGTAAGGGCTGTTTTGAAAAAATATCTGGATAAGTACAGTACGGCCGAATGAAGTGTGATCAGAAAATTGCTGATCGGTTGAGGTGCTTCTATGGAATCGGTTTTTAATAGACTGAAAAATATAAGACTTGTTCCCGTTGTTAAAATTGAAGACGCCGAAAAGGCTCTGCCCTTGGCGCAGGCTCTTCGGGACGGCGGACTGCCCTGCATGGAAATTACCTTCCGCACAGGCTGTGCCGCTCAGGCCCTTCGCTGCATCACGGCGGAATTCCCGGATATGCTGGTTGGGGCGGGAACGGTGCTGACCCCGGAGCAGGCCCGGCAGGCCGCGGATGCGGGAGCGCAGTTTATCGTCAGCCCCGGACTGAACCCCGCGGTTGTTCGCTGGTGCATGGAGCACGGCATCCCTGTAATTCCGGGCTGCGCTACACCCAGCGATGTGGAGACGGCCCTTGGTTTCGGCCTGAACGTCGTCAAGTTTTTCCCCGCCGAAAATGCGGGAGGTCTCGGAATGATCAAGGCGCTCAGCGCACCCTATGGACAGATCCGGTTTATGCCAACCGGCGGCATCAACGAAAAAAATCTTGCGGATTATCTCGGAAATCCGAATGTGCTGGCCTGCGGCGGAAGCTGGATGGTTCGGGAAGAATTCATCCGTTCCGGAAATTTTGAGGAAATCACAAAACTTTGCCGCCGTGCCGTTGCGCTGATCAGCGGGGCAAAACCGTCTCCTTCGAAGAATTCCGCCGTTTCTTTTCCCATACTGGATCAGGAACGTCCTCTGGACGCTTTGGGTTTTGGCGAGCTGCTGCTTCGCCTTTCAACTGAGCAGGGGGAGCGCATCGCCGCAGGCGGTCGGTTCCACAAATTTGCCGGAGGTGCCGAACTCAACGTAATGGCCGGGCTCGCTCAGCTGGGCCTGCATACCGGAGTCCTTTCGCGGCTCGCGGCCAATCCGATGGGAGATTACATTCGAGCCGAAGCGCAGTGCAAAGGCGTCGATTGCCGCTACCTGCAAGCCGACCAGGCTCAGCAGGCGCGCACGGGTCTTTACTTTTATGAGCAGGGCGGCGTGCCGCGCAAGGCCACCGTCGTCTATGACCGCAAAAATTCCAGCTTTACAGGATTCTCCGCACAGTCTGTACCGCAGGAGGTATTTGAGAGCACTAAGCTTTTCTACACCAGCGGCATTTCCATGGCATGCTCGCCGCACTGCAGAAAGCAGGTTGACTCGTTGCTCCGGTCGTTCAAAGAAGCCGGCAGCATCATCGCGTTTGACGTGAACTACCGCGAGAGCCTGTGGAGCGAGGAGGAGGCGCGTGAGGCGATCGAATCGATTCTCCCGCTTGTGGATATCCTTTTTGTCTCGGAAGAATCGTCCCGGCGCATGTTTCATAAAACGGGGAGTCTGGAGGATATTCTGCGTTCCTACTGTACCCAGAACGGCATATCGGTGGCGGCTACGACGCAGCGCACCGTACATAACGCACATTCCCAGACATTTGGCTCCTTAATTTACGGAGCAAAAGAGGATGCCTTCTTCACGGAACCGCCCTATGAAGGAATTGAGGTCGTCGACCGCATCGGCAGCGGGGATGCTTTTGCTTCCGGCGTATTGTACGGCATTCTTGAGCGCCGTGACCTGCGCAGCGCGGTCGCTTACGGAAACGCGGCCTGCGCGGCCAAATGCACGGTGGAGGGGGATCTGCCCTGCGTAAACCGCAGTGAGCTGGATTCTATGATCCGCAGTCATCTTCCGGGAGCCGTATCCAGCGAGATGAATCGTTAGCATCTGAAAATCACAGGAGGCATTAGCATGGATATCCGCTATTCCGTCAATCAAAGAGATTTTAAGCGCTATACCACCGATGAGGTTCGCCGTGAATTCCTGATCGAAAACCTGTATCAGCCCGATCGCGTCGTTTCGGTATACAGCCATGTTGACCGCATGGTTACGCTTGGCTGCATGCCGGTGAAAAGGTCCGTACCGCTCGACGACGGACTGGACGTGTGGAAAAACTTCGGCACCGGTTTCTTTCTTGAGCGCCGCGAAATCGGCATTTTTAACCTTGGCGGAAGCGGCCGTATCACGGCTGACGGTGAGAGGTACTCTCTTGACCGGAAGGACTGCCTTTATATAACGGCAGGCACAAAAGAGGTTGTCTTTGCAAGCGACAGCCCCGATACCCCGGCTAAATTTTATATGGTGTCCGCTCCGGCGCACCGCGCGTGGGAGACACGGCTCATTAAACTGAAGGAAGCGGTGAAACGGCCGCTCGGTTCAGCGGAGACCGCCAACAAACGCACCATTAATCAATTCATCCACCCGGATGTTTTGAAAACCTGTCAGCTGTCGATGGGCCTGACAATTCTGGAACCCGGCAGCGTGTGGAATACGATGCCTGCCCACACCCATGAACGCAGGATGGAAATTTACACCTACTTTGATCTCCCCAAGGATGGCGTCGTCTTCCATCTGATGGGAGAAGGCAGTGAAACCCGGCACATTGTGATACAGAACGAGCAGGCTGTGATCAGCCCCTCCTGGAGCATCCATGCGGGCGTCGGTACCGCAAGCTACAGCTTTATCTGGGCGATGGGCGGCGAGAATCAGGCGTTCGATGATATGGACGTTATTCCAATTACCGAAATGCGCTGACAGATAGGAGGAACAGGCTTTGAGTGTTTTGGATTCATTCTCTTTGAAAGGAAAGGTCGCGTTCGTCACAGGAGCATCCTATGGCATCGGCTTTGCCATCGCTTCCGCGTATGCCGAAGCGGGCGCGAAAATCGTGTTTAACGGCGTTCATCCGGAATCGGTGGAAAAAGGTCTGGAGAATTACCGAAAGGCGGGAATTGACGTCCATGGCTATGTCTGCGATGTCACCGACGCAAATGCGGTACAGGATCTGGTGAAGACGATCAACCGGGAGATTGGCACGATTGACATCCTTGTCAACAACGCCGGCATCATCAAACGCATTCCCATGCTGGAGATGGAGGCCGAAGAATTCCGGCAGGTGATCGACGTGGACCTTAACGCGCCGTTTCTTGTTTCAAAAGCAGTTCTCCCCGGCATGATTGAAAAGGGTCACGGAAAAATCATCAATATCTGCAGCATGATGAGCGAACTGGGGCGCGAAACGGTTTCCGCCTATGCGGCGGCTAAGGGAGGCCTCAAGATGCTCACACGGAATATTGCCTCGGAATACGGCGCATACAACATTCAGTGCAACGGCCTCGGCCCGGGGTATATTGAGACGCCTCAGACCGCGCCGCTGCGCGTTCCCGGCAACCCGTTCAACAGCTTTATCCTCGGCAAAACGCCGGCTGGGCGCTGGGGCAAAACCGAGGATTTGACAGGGCCCGCTATCTTCCTGGCGAGCGACGCCAGCAACTTTGTAAATGGACATATTCTGTATGT
>JAEWRF010000049.1 GCA_023460155.1 Bacillota bacterium
AGCCTGTCCAGCTCGCCGTTGACCTGAATCCTCAGCGCCTGAAAAGTCTTCCTTGCCGGATGCCCCGGCTTGCGCCGTACGGCTGCCGGAACGGACTCGCGGACAATATCGGCAAGCTGAAACGTCGTTTCAATCGGCGCCTTTTCCCGCGCCTTTTCAATTCCCCGCGCAATGCTCTTCGCGCAGCTTTCTTCCCCATACCGGGAAAGAATCTCCGCAAGCTCCTGCCAGGGAAGTGTGTTGACCAGATCGCGGGCCGAGGTTCCCTCCCGGCTCATGCGCATATCAAGCGGCGCGTCGTAATTATAGGAAAAACCGCGCTCGGGATTATCAAACTGAAACGAGGAAACCCCGATGTCGAGCAGGACGCCGTCCGCCGGAACCATTCCGGCCTTCTGGGCAACCTCCTCCATTCGGGAGAAATTCGCGTGGACAACCTCCGCGCGGGGATACGGCTTCAGCCGTTCGGATGCGGCGCGGACCGCGTCGGGATCCTGATCGAGGGCAAGCAGCCGGCCCGTTGTCAGGTGCTCGGCAATCGCCTTCGAATGGCCGCCTCCTCCGGCGGTTCCGTCAATATATAGCCCGTCCGGATGAATGTCAAGGCTCCGGATCGTCTCTTCAAAAAGCACCGGCTTATGGTAAAATTCCATATCGGCCGCCTACAGTTCTAATTCGTCCATGGCCTGTGCAATGCTTTCCTGCGTCAGAGTGGAATTAAAGGAGCTCCAGTGCTCCGTATTCCAAAGCTCCGCTCGGTTGGAGGCACCGATAAAGGTCACGTCTTTTTCGAGACCGGCATAATCCCGAAGGGGCTGGGGAATCAAAATTCTCCCCTGCCGGTCAGGTTCCGCCTCGACGGCTCCGGAAAAGAAAAACCTCTGCAGGCCGCGCGCCTTTGAAATCGGCATGGCGCTTACTTTTTCCTGCAGCTTTGTCCAGCCATCGAGCGAAAGTACAAAAAGGCAGCCGTCAAGACCCTTCGTGATGTAAAAGCTGTCGCCCAGATCCTCCCGGAATTTGGCCGGCACAATCACGCGCCCTTTCGGGTCAATATTATGTTGGTACTCTCCGATCAACATAATGAGTCATTCCTTCGGCAAGCAGGGGTCTTCCCACCACTTTATGCTACTTGCCTCCACCTTTCACCACTTTGTAGTTCGATTATAGCCCATGTAAGCTGAAAATGCAACTTATATTTTGCGTTTGTGACCGGCGGTTTATCCCTCCTCGGGTCTGATATTCCATATTTTGTAAGTTTAAAAAAGGCAATAAAAAAACGCCACAATATCTTGCGGCGTAATTTTTTTCGCTGTTTTAATCAGGTAAGTCCGGAGCGCTGGGACGCCTTGATGTTCTGCCTTGTTTTCCGCAGCTCCGCGAGGAGCTGGGAAAGGTCGTCGTCGGTTCGCTTCATCAGGTCGTCGATATAGTCGTTGGAGGCCCTGCGCATTTCCCTCGCCTTGGTCTGGGACTGGGAAAGGAGTTCGTTTGCCTTCTGCTGCGCCTCCCTCACCACTTCGTCCTGCGCCACCATGGCTTTCGCGTGGTCCTGCGCGACGCGAACAACCGTCTCAGCCTCGCGTTTTGCTTCCTCCAGAATTTTCGTGCGGTCCGCCACAATCGCTTTGGCCTGCCGGATCTCCTGGGGAAGGCTTTCGCGCAGTTCGTCCAGAATCTGCTTCACTTCCTGGCAGTCCATCACCCCGCGTCCGCGGCTCATGGGGAAATTCCATGCCTTTTCGGCCATATCGTACAATTCGTCGATCAGATCTTCCGCGCTCATTTCTGTACGCCTCCTGTACATAAGCGTTTTTCAATATCGTTCAGAATACAGGCCGGCACAAAGTGGGAAATATCCCCGCCGAAGCATGCCACCTGCTTGACCCCGCTGGAACTGAGAAACATGTTTTCCGCCGACGTGGTCAGAAAGACCGTCTCAAGTTCAGGGTTCAGCTTTTTGTTGAACAGTGCCATCTGAAACTCATACTCAAAGTCGGACATGGCGCGCAGCCCCTTGACAATGGCCGTTGCGTGCCGGATTCTGGCATAATCCGCCAGAAGGCCGTCAAACCCGACGATCTCGACATTTTCCATTCCGGAAGTGCAGCGCTTCAGAAGTTCGATGCGCTCCTCCACGGTAAACGCCGTATGTTTTTCCGGGTTGACCAGCACCGCGATAATGGTGTGGTCAAAGACTCTCCTCGCCCGGTTGATGATGTCGATATGTCCCAGCGTCACGGGGTCGAAGCTCCCCGGACAAATTGCTATTTTCACAGCTTCACGCCCTTATTTCCCATGCTGATAAACAGTCAGGATGATTTTTCCGTAGCGATAGGAGCGGATTTTCCGGAATTCTCCGGCTTCCTCCGGCATTTCCTCGTCGGACGGATTTTCGCAGATGATTGTCCCACCCGGATTCATCTTCGCGGCCGTCAGCGGCAACGCCTTCTGCAGGAGCCCTTTTCGGTAGGGGGGGTCCAGAAAAGCAAGGTCAAAGGTTCCGTCGTTCCGCGAAAGGTAAGAGGCAAAATCCGTGTGCTTGATCCGGGCATCCGCGCCAAGGCCGGTGCTTTCCAGATTCTTTGTCACAAGATCAATGGAATCTGCGCTGGCGTCCACAAAGACCGCTTCCCGCGCCCCGCGGCTCAGCGCCTCGATGCCGAGCTGGCCGGAACCGGCAAAAAGATCCAGAATGCGCCTGCCCTCAATCTGAAACTGAACGATGCTGAACAGGGCTTCCTTGACCCGTTCCGGTGTAGGGCGGACATCTTCACCCTCGCTCGTGATAAGTTTTCTTCCGCGCGCCGAACCGGTGATCACCCTCATACGTTTCCCACCTTGTCTGAACAGGGAGGCGCCTTATGCGGTCGGCATCCATGCTCTTAAGATTTATGGTTTATTATCCCATGAACTCCGCCATCTGTCAATGTCGGAATCTCCTCCGTAGTTTGTCCCTCGGCCGGGTGAAAATACTCATAGACCTTCCGTGCCGCGGGCTCCGTCATGGCCGGCGCCCCGGCGAGCTCCTCCAAAGCAGCCTCCCGGATCGCCGTCACCGTTTTGAAATGACGCAGAAGCGCCTTCGCGCGCGTGGGGCCGACCCCTCCGATGGAAGTCAGTGTGGAGGAAATAACATTCTTTTTTCTGCTCTGGCGGTGATAGCCGATTGCAAACCGGTGCACCTCCTCCTGAATGGAGGAGACCAGCGTAAACGCGCTCCGGCTGGAGCTGATGGAAATTTCGCCGCCGTTCTCTGCAATCGCGCGTGTCCGGTGTTTATCATCCTTAACCATGCCGAACAGCGGAACGGAAATTCCCATGGACTGAAGAACCGGAAGCACCGCCCCCACGTGGCCGCGCCCGCCGTCCAGCAGAATGAGATCGGGCAGACGCCCGAAGCCCTCGCCCTCCTCCTTCAGCCGGAAATATTCCTCAAAGCGGCGGGAGATCACCTCGCGCATGGAACCGTAGTCATCCTGCCCCTCCACGGTTTTGATTTTAAACTTCCGGTAGGCCGATTTAAGCGGCCTACCGTTTTCAAACACCACCATGCCCGCGACGTTGTCCCCTCCGGCGAGATTGGAAATATCGTAAGATTCGATATACGCCGGGGGCTCAGCGAGGCCGAGCAGCCGAGCGAGCTCATCCAGCGCGGAGGCTTCCCTCCCGGTGCGGCCGGTCGCCTGCGCAAGCTGTTCGGCAGAATTGCTCAGGCACATTTTGACAAGCTGAGCCTGTTCCCCCTTCTGGGGAACCGTGACCCGGACCTTCCGCCCGGCTTTTTCCGAAAGCCAATTTCCCAGAAGCTCCGTTTCTTCCGCGGGGCCATCCAGAGAAATGCGCGGAGGGATCCGGTCCCGCATCGAGTAATAGCGCTCGATAAATTCGCTGCGCGCCGCCTTCGGATTACCTGTTTCCCCCATGAGGAAGGTTTCGCGGTCGCACAGACGCCCGTTCTGGAACCGGAACACCTCAAAGCAGCTTTTGGAAACCCCCTGCGTAAACGCGATAACATCCTGCTCCGGCACACGGGAGGCGACTACCTTCTGCCGGTCCTCCCCCATCTTCCGGATCGCCGCGATGCGGTCCCGAATGTGCGCGGCATGCTCAAACTCCAGTTTTTCCGAGGCCTCGTCCATCTTCTGTGTCAGCTTTCGGATACTGTCCGCGCTGCCACCGCGCAGAAAATCGAGCGCTTCCGCAACCGCCTCCTGATACTCTTTTTCGCTGATTTTGCCGAGGCAGGGTGCGCAGCACAACTTAATGTAATAGTTCAGGCAGGGACGCCCCCTGCCGATCTCCTGCGGGAACCGACGGGTACAGGTGGGCAGGCGAAAAATTTTCAGCGCCTCGTCCACGGACTCCTTCACCGTCCAGGAGCTGACAAACGGGCCGATGTACTCCGCACCGTCGTCGGCAAGCTGCAGCGCCAGGGAAATGCGGGGCCAGGGCTCCTTCGTCACGCGAATGTAGCGGTAACCCTTGTCATCCTTGAGCAGAATGTTGTATTTCGGGCTATACTGCTTGATGAGGCTGCATTCCAGCACCAAAGCCTCGAACTCGCTGTCCGTCAGGATGTACTCGAAGGTCTCCACGTTCGCGACCATCTGCCGCACCTTCCGGTCGTGATTCCGCTCGGAGCCGAAATACTGGCTGACGCGGTTCTTCAGGGCCTTCGCCTTTCCTACATAGATGATCTTCCCGGTTTTATCGTGCATCAAATAAACCCCGGGGTGCAGCGGGAGCCGCATTGCCTTCGCCCGAAGCTCTTTTTTATGTTTTTCCTGTTCGGTCAGCATATGCGCCCCCCTTTTTCTTTCATCAAGCCTTCCGGAAAGCACAAAAAAAGCACCGCACACAGGCGGTGCCTTTCATCGCTGCATTACTCTGCAAAGCCGGACTGCACCAGTTTTACGAGACCGTCCACGGCCTCTTCCTCATCCGAGCCGTCCGCGATGATCTTAATGGTCGTGCCGCCCACGATTCCGAGCGAAAGTACGCCGAGAAGGCTTTTTGCGTTCACACGGCGCTCTTCTTTCTCGACCCAGATCGACGATTTGAACTCATTTGCTTTCTGAATAAAAAAAGTCGCCGGACGGGCATGCAGACCCACCTGGTTCTGAACCAATACATCCTTGACGCACATTCTAAATCCACTCCCATACAAAATCAATTCCAAAAAAAGAATTGCCATTCCGCACGAATCAATTCACCTGTTATTATATCACTTTTGGTCAAGCCGTCAACAATCTGCCAAAACTTTGGAAGGCTGACCGAAGACAAGGTTTTATTGCACAACCCTGATTGTGCAATATGCCATATTTGTTGAAAATTTTTGTTTTCTCTGCCCTATACGATATTCATAAAACAGTTTATACCGATCCTCATCGATGTGTTCCGTACGGTACGAATTTTCCGTTTTCGCACAAGAAGCGCCTTTCCGCGTCTGTCAACTCGGCGTTCTCCAAAAGCTCCGGCCGCTTCCGCGCCGTGCGGAGCAGAGACTGCTCCCGCCGCCAGGAACGCACCTTCTCATGGTTTCCGCCCAGCAGCACCTCCGGCACCTGTCTGCCGTGCCAGAGCGCCGGCCGGGTGTACTGGGGATACTCCAGCAGAGAGTGAAAATGGCTTTCCTCCTGAAAACATTCCTCGTCGGACAGAACACCCGGAATCATGCGGCAGACGGAGTCCGCAAGGATCAGCGCCGGAAGCTCGCCGCCGGTCACCACGTAATCCCCAACTGAAATTTCTTCATCCACATATTCTTCCAGAACGCGCTCGTCCACACCCTCGTAGTGCCCGCACAGAATCGCCAGCCCGTCGTATTGGGAAAGCTCCACAACACGGCGCTGGGTCAGCGTTTTGCCCTGCGGCGACATGTAAATGGTGTGCGGCTTTTCTCCGAGGTGCGCGGTCAGATCGTCCATGCAGAGCGCGATCGGCTCCGCCATGAGGAGCATGCCCATCCCGCCGCCGAACGGGGAGTCGTCCACACGGCTGTGTTTATCCAGCGCGTAGCGGCGGATCTGGTGGCAGCAGACCTGCACCGCGCCCTTTCGCCGGGCGCGCCCGACGATGCTCTCGGCCATTACGGTCTCGCACATCTCCGGGAAAAGAGTGAGCAAATCAATCCGCATCGTCGAAAATCCCTTTCACCGGGCGGATGAGCACCTTCCGCTTTTCAAAATCAATTTTCAGCACAACGGAAGGAACCGCGGGAATCAAATAGGTTTTTTTATCCTGCGCCGTCACCTCATAGACATCATTGGCGCCGGTCTGCATGACTTCGGTCAGAACGCCGTAATAAATAAAGGTATCCGCATCGTATACGTCAAGCCCGATCAGATCCTGCATGAAATACCGGCCCTCCGGAAGCTTTACCTCGTCCCGGTCCAGATAAAGAAGCTCGTTTCTGAACTGGTCCGCCTTTTCGACGGTATCGACGCCCTCCAGCTGGATCAAAAGCTGTTCTTTATGAACGCGGGAGGAAACAATGTGCACCGGAGTTTCTCCGCCGTGCAGGTAAAGTGTGCGGAACTTTTGCAGGAACTGCGGCGAATCGCACCATGGTGACACGCGGAGTTCCCCACGGACGCCATGGGTTCCGACGATTTTCCCCGTTTCAATGAATTTTTTAAGCATAGTTCCCCCCGCCGCAGAAGCCGAAAATTTGCCCGCCGCGCCGAGAGGCGGGAACAGGCTTAGTATTTCTTCTGCGGTAATAAATTATGACTTTTTTCCGTAACTTTCAATACGGCGAAAAGAAGCGCGGCATCCACCGGCAGCTCGATCAGATTGGTCACAAGCCGGGCCGACACAACCGCCAGGAACGCTTTCCCGTACAGGATGGAAAGCCAGAGCGGATTCAGCAGAAGGCTGATTAAAACCGTGATAGCCGCCTTCGCCGCCAAGGACCGCGGCAGAGTTACCGGCCTGCGGTACAGGATGGCGCCGTAGACAAAACCCGAAATGAATCCGTTCAGGGTAAAGCCCGGAAAATACGGGCCGGTCGGCTGAATCAGGTAGGCAACGACATCGCCGAGCGCACCCGCGATTCCACCGGCCACCGGGCCGAACAGCATGCCGCACACGGCCACCGGAAGGAACGCAAAGCCGACCTTCAAAAGCGGTGAAACCGGAATGGTAAAAAAGCCGAGGATCACCTCGAGCGCGACCAGCATGCCGCAGACCGCCAGAGAAGCGACGCTCCCGAAGCTGCGGGCCGAAAGACGGATGGAGTCGATTAGATTTTTCAAAGAAAATACCTCCTTTTTGTACGGATGCTACATAAAGGAGGTTTCCCTCAGAATATGTAGCAGCGGGATGCGAATTCTGCACCGCAAGTTTCCTTTTCGTCCGTCCGACAACTCCCTGTTCGGGCGGCACTTAACGCGCAAAATTCTACTCTGCATAATTTGTTTCAGGACTGTACGATATTATAGCAAAAAAGGGCGGGTAATGCAAGCCGTGGCCACCGGGCATAAAACTGGAAAATAAAAAAAGCTGCAACAGGCTTTGTTG
>JAEWRF010000050.1 GCA_023460155.1 Bacillota bacterium
ATTGGGATCAGCATGGTCATAGGGGCTTCTTTCACGGGAGGTCCCTCATACTTTTCGAAGAAAACTGTTTTTATCAGTCTGATATAGTAAATCGCCGCGATAATGCTTCCCAGCAGAATCAACGCCGCAATGGGCCAGTATCCGGCGCTGACGGCGGCATAAAGCATGAGGAACTTGCTGATAAAACCGTTGAACGGGGGCAGGCCCATAATCGACAGAATGCCGATCGACATGCACCCGGCGGTGAAGGGCATCACTTTTCCGATTCCCTTGAACGCGGAGATTTCTCTGGTTTTAAGCCGATAGACCAGCGCGCCTACGGCAAGGAAGAGCATTCCCTTGATGATCGCGTGGTTCATGACGTGGTAGAAACCCGCAACCATTCCGAGATAGGTCCCAAGCCCGAGCGTGGTGATGATCTCGCCCACCTGAGCCATCGTGGAGTACGCCAGAAGGCGTTTGATGTCTTTCTGGAGCAGTGCCATGATCTCGCCGTAAAACAGCGTCGCCAGTCCCAGAATGGAAACGGCCAGGCCAATGTACGAAAACCCGCCGACGGAGCCCAGCTTTGCCAGCAGGCTCGCTCCGAAGACGACGAACAGCACCCGGACGATCCCATAAACGCCGATTTTCGTCAGGATTCCGGAAAGGATGGACGAAACGGGCGAAGGAGCCGCGGGATGCGCTTCCGGCAACCAGCTGTGCATCGGCACAAGGCCAGTTTTGACGCCGGCTCCGATCACAAACATAACGGCAACCGCAATCAGCAGCCCGGGTTCCATTCCGGAGAGCTTGCCCGAAACCGCCTGCATGTCGAGGGTCCCGGCGTTCTTCTGCAGCAGCAGAATTGCAAACTGCATGACATAGGCGCCGGAGGTGCACATCATAAAATACTTGAAACCGGCCTTCAGCGATCGGTCGGACGGCTCCTGAATGATCAGCAGGTACGAAGACCAGGTCATCAGTTCCCAGAACACATAGAAGTTCCCGAACTGGGTGCTTGTGGCTACGCCGAGCAGACTCCCCAAAGTCAGCAGCAGGAAGAAAAAGTAGCGGTTGTTATGCTCTTCTCCCTTGAAATACCCGACGGAATACAGGGAAGCCATCAGGACAAGAACCGAAATGACCAGTGAAAACAATCTTGAAAGGCCGTCGACACTCCCGTCCATCCAAACCATTCCGACGGTCGCCGCGCAGATGCCCACCGCGAGAAAGCCCCTCAGCTTCGGCAGAAAGCGGCCGATGATGAAAACGGCAAAAGCTCCGACATATGGAACCAGAACCATAGCAGGCCACTGGGAATCAAAAACCGGAAGCTCCGCGATGTGAGTTCCAAAAAACGAATTCGCAAGCTTACCGCTGAACTGGATCATCGGTTCCGGGAACAGCGAAGTCAGCGCGGTAAGGACCGCAAGAACTGCAGCAGCCCCGTAGCCGATTCTGAGTCCCGCTGACGTACGGCCTGCGTCCCGGGCATTCTCTTCCGCCTCTGCAAAGCAGATCATATGCAGGGTCCGGATGAAATACCATGCTTCGATGACGCTGCCCAGTACGGCGGCGGCTGCCAGAACATACTGGCCGGTTTCGATATTGGAGTACACAATTAAGAACTTGCTGACGGAACCCTTAAACGGGGAAAGCCCCATCACGGAAAAGACGCCGAATGCAAGCAGCACGGATGCAAAGGGCAACGCTTTTCCGGTTCCTTTCAGTTGTTCTATGTACTGCGTTCCGCGGCCTTTGGCGATAAGAAACGCTGCAAGAAATACCAGACCCCTCATCAGAATTTGATATTCCAGATGCAAAACGGCGCCCGTCTGGCCGGCAAAGGTGCCGCTTCCGATTCCCAGCAGGATATATCCCACTTCGGCAATCGAAGAATAGATCAGCAGCTCCGTCAGCTTTTTGGCCTTCAAAACGGTGATTATTTCAAAAAGCAGCAATACGATTACGCCTGATAATGACAATGCGTTCAATCCGCTTACCTCCCCATAAAACTGTTTGCCTGTTCTGTTTTAACCGTAATCCCGACCGTTTCCCTTATTTGGGACTGCCGTTCTTCCGGTTGAAGGCCGTCTCAAGGCTCCGGATTCTTTCGCCGATTTGGAGTATCTCCTCATCCGAACCGCCGAAGCCGGTGCATGCCCGGAACATTTCGACAGCCTCATGCAGCCCGATTGCGGCTGCGGACGGGCAGATTCCAAGGGACTCCAGAACGGCCATAAAATTCCGGAGCCATTCCGATTTCTGAGCATCCCCGGCCGCAGTTCCAGACCCAGAAGACCAGTCCGTATCATTCAGGCTATGAATGAAGCTCGTGGAATGCGCTCTTCCATTCGCCACGGTTAACCTGCAGTCCGGGAAGCAGCCGAAGCAGCCTCCGTTTCCTGTTGAGCGCAATTTCTCAGGTGTATCTCCGCCGATGACATCTTCTTTTCCAAAGCAGGGCCGCTTCCAGTTTCCCGCCAGATAAGCTCTCCATCCGTCCGGAAGATTGGACACGGCAGTCGCACCGGCAGCGGAACCTGCATGGATGGTATTCCTTGCTTTAAGGCACGCGTTCAGGAATTCCTGATTCCTGGCCGCGCGGATGGACCCGGTTCCCTTGATGACGATCGCCTTCAGGTTTTTTGAGCCCATGACGGCACCGAATCCCAGCTGCCCTGCGGTTCTGTTCTGATCGTTCAGAATAGCGGCGAACCAATCAAGCTCCTCGCCGGCCTGGCCGATGCACGCAATTTTCGCGTCGCCGCCCGCTTCCTTCGTCAGTTCTCCGATTACCGTATGCACCGGTTTTCCCCAAAGATGTCCGGCGGTTCTGAGTTCGGTACGGCCGTTCTCGATCGATAAATAAACCGGCCCTCTTGCTTTGCCTTCCACGATAATTCCGTCGCAGCCCGCAAATTTCAGTTCCGGGCCGAAGTATCCGCCCAAACTGCAGGACCCGATTTCACCGCTGCGGGGTGCCTTCGTAACAACCGTGTACATTCCCGCACAGGGAGCAAGCGTTCCCGTCAGCGGCCCGGTCATAAAGGCCAGAATATTTCCCGGGCTCAGAGGATCTGCTTTCGGTTCGGCCGAATCCACACAGTATTTTACGCCGAGTCCCCTGCCTCCCAGATAAAGCGCTGCATTCTTCCGGTTCAGGGGTTCGGTTTTAATGGACTCATCGGTCAAATTAACGCGGATAATTTTGCCCACCCAACCGTTGTCCATTAATTCTCCACCTCCGTAAACAAATCCTTGAATTTTTCTGCCACTGCCTTCTTTTTGACGATGTTGGCCTCGCTTACATCTACATACTGAATTGCTCCGGAAGGACATACCTTGGCGCATCCGGGATCTCCGCCGCAGAGGTCGCACTTCAGAATTTTCTTTTTCACGGAGCTTACGGAAATGTTTCCCATGGGACAAGCACTTGCGCACATTTTGCACACGATGCATTTTTGCGGGTCAGGTGCAACCGAGCCGTCGTCATTCCTTGTCATCGCCCCCACGGGGCAGACTTTCATGCAGGCGGCATTTTCGCACTGCAGACACATTACGGGTACGGAAATTGCCGTTTGTTCACAAAACAGCACGTCGACCGCCGATTCGCCGGGGTTGAACTCGCCGATTTTGTTTAGCGAACAAATCAGCTCACAGCTTCTGCACCCAAGACATTTTTCGGGCGAAATCACTAATATTTTGCTCATAGCCATTCTGGTTGCCGCAATTGCGGAGACCAGCAGCACCCCCTCTTCGTAGTCGTAATCGATTCTCGCAAAGAAGCCATTTATCTTGATTGCGGTACATGAGCAGTTTTCATAATTAAGACTACTCTGATAGCTTGAAAATTTCTAACAAAATATTTTAAAAAGTGCCTCTTATTTTTAGTGGAAATTATAATTAAAGGCTTGCTAAACGGCATTTCCCATGGTAAACTACGGGTAAAGAAGTGAACTTCTTGATGTTTACGGGGGTGTAAGGAGGGAATTCGTTGTATGCTGACCGATTTCAACAGAGACCTTGAACTGGTTGACGATCTGGAAACCGACTACCTTAAATTGCTCTATTATAATCTTGCACCCATAAGCTGCGACTACAAATCGTACGAATCCAGCAGACTTTGCACCATTCTGGAAGGTTCAAAGGATGTGACCGTCAACGATGGCATTCGGTTTACGTACAAACCGGGTCAGTTTATGCTGCTGCCGCCTCATTCCAGCGTTCATATGAATATTGAAATTCCGACCAAGGCTCTGGTTTTCGAATTGAACGACACTCTGCTGAAAAAGGTTTCCGAGAAAATAAGCGTCGACATCAACGCAGACTATGATTCCCTGCAGGACGACCGATTTTTCTGCGGCAACGTCAACACCGAGCTGGGCAAATGTCTGGACAGGCTCTCCGAAATTTCCGTAAGACCCGATAAGAGCAAGGAATTCCTGCTGGATATTTACGCACAGGAACTGGTTTACTACCTGATGCAAATCAAAGGGATTCAGCAAATTGTAAATCTGGAACAGAACAACCCCATACACAAATCCATGAAATACATCCGGGATCACATCATGGAGCCGATCAGCATCAGTCTGCTTGCTTATGACCTGAATATGTCCGAAGCGAATTTCAGCAACTCCTTCAAAAAAGTCATGGGAGTTACTCCAAAGGAATATATAACCAATTTAAAGCTGATGAAAGCAAAGGAAATGCTGAAAAATCAAAACGTTACGGAAGTGGCCTACGATCTGGGGTACGACAATATTTCCCATTTTATCGCGCTTTTCAAAAGCAAATACGGGATTACGCCAAAGCAGTTCAAGAGCATTGGAAACGCCCCTGTAATTTACAACTAAATACGGAAGGCAGGTACGTTTTTCACATACCTGCCTTCCGTATTTTCGGGGAACAGAATGATCAGCAGATTCTAGGCAGCTGATCGCCGGAGAGCATGTCGATCACCCGGTTTCCTCCGGCAAGCGTACTGAGGAACACCTTATCCGGATACTCGTCCGTTACCGTTCCGATCACGGCGGCGTTCTTTCCGTAAGGGCTTTTCCGCAAGGTGTGAACGAGGCCGTCCGCCTGATTCCCATCGGCTATCAGCAAAGCTTTGCCTTCGTTTGCCATGTAAAGGGGGTCCATCCCAAGCATCTCGCAGATGCCTTTCACCTCATCCCTGACGGGGAGAGAGTTCTGAAAGAGCCGGATGCCGAGACCGCTGCCTTTGATCAGTTCGTTCAGAGTAGTGGCGACTCCTCCTCTGGTCGGGTCCCTCATGACACGGACCGCACTGGGGAACTGCTCCAGGGCCGGCTCCAGCAGCAGATTCAGCGGGGCGCAGTCGCTTGCAATCTCGCTCTGCACCTTGAAATTTTCCCGTTCCAGAAGGATGGCGGTGCCGTGGTCGCCCATGGTTCCCGTGAGGATCACCTTGTCTCCAGCCCTGATTTTCCGAACGGAAAAATCCCGGTTTTCCGGGATGATGCCGATTCCTGCTGTATTGATAAAAATACGATCCGCGCAGCCTTTCTGCACTACCTTCGTATCGCCTGTGACGATCTTTACGCCGGCTTGTTTTGCCGTATCCGCCATGCTTTCGGCGATCAATTCCAGCTCCCGCAGTTTCAGGCCTTCCTCGATAATGAAGCCACAGCTGATATAGCTCGGAATCGCGCCGCTGACGGTCAGGTCGTTTACCGTTCCGCAAACCGCGAGTTTTCCGATATTTCCTCCTTTAAAGAAAACAGGGCTGATGACATAGGAATCCGTCGTAAAGGCCATTCTGCCCTTTTCTGACGGAATGACGGCAGAGTCTCCTCCCTCAAGCAGCATATCGTTTTTGAAATATTTATAAAAAAGTTCGCTGATCAGCTGGTGCGTCAATTTTCCTCCGCTTCCGTGAGCGAGAGAAATCACATCATCCATCGGTTATTCCATCCCCTGTTCCCTGTATTTTGTCAGAGCAATCGCAGCCTGTCCAAGAGATATGCCGCCGTCGTTCGTTGGAACCCGGCTGTGGGTATAGACTTCGAATCCGTTTTTCTCCAGATAATCCAACGTCAAGCCTAAAAGGATCTGATTCTGAAACACTCCGCCGCTGAGAGCTACCCGGTTTACGGCTGTTTTTTCCCGGATGGACCGACATACCTCAAGCACGATATCGGCGACGGTACGATGGAATGCGCCGGAGATCCGGGAGATATCCGTGCCTTTCCACACATCTGCAACGATCGCGGAAATCAGCCGCCTAACACTGATCTGATTTCCGGATTCGCCTGTAAGGATGTCATACGGATAGGAGGCATCGTCTTCGGGGCGGGCCTCTTTTTCAAGCCTAACGGCCGCCTGCCCTTCATACTCAATTTTACTGCACAGGCCGACCAGCGCCGATACCGCGTCGAACAGTCTTCCGACACTGCTGGTCAGCGGAGTATTGATGCGTTTCTCGATCTGCTGCCTGACTAAACTGACTTTTTCCGCTTCGATCTGTTTCAAAAAAGAAAGTGAAGGAATTTGATCCGCCCCGTAAATCCGGATCAGATAGCTGAAAGCCATTCTCCACGGCTCCAAAATGCCGATTTCTCCGCCGGGCAGCGGTACATACTCAAAATGAGCATGCCTTGCGAAGCCGAAATAATCTCCTACAAAGAATTCTCCGCCCCAGATGTTTCCGTCTTCCCCATACCCGGTACCGTCGAAGGCGACGCCGATCACCTTCCCGACCGCCTTATTTTCGGCCATACAGGATGCGATATGCGCATGGTGATGCTGAACCGGAATTTTCAATGTTCCCGTCAGTCCGTCGGCGTACTGAGTGGAGAGGTAATCGGGATGCAGGTCGAAAGCGGCCGCTTCCGGATGAATCGAAAAGATTCTTTTAAAATGTTCGATCCCTGCTTTAAAAGACATCAGAGTTTCAAGATTTTCCAGGTCGCCGATGTGATGACTGAGAAACGCCTTCGCGTCTTTTGTAAGGCAGAAGGTGTTTTTCAGTTCTCCCCCGCAGGCAAGGATGGAGGGAATCCGCCGAGATGGAAAATTCAAATCTTCAATCAGAAAGGAAAGGTCTATGGGGAGCGGCACATAGCCCCGCGATCTTCGGATAACAGACTCCTTTCCGCGGAAAACACCCGTAACGGAATCGTCCGTCCGGATATAAATTTTCCTGTTGTTCGTGAGAAAATAATCCGCGATTCCGGCTAATCCAGAAATTGCTTCGCGATCTTTGTAAAAAATCGGCTCACCCGATCGGTTGCCGCTCGTCATGACAAGGAGTTTCAGACCGCTTTCAAAAAGCAGGAAGTGTACCGGGGTATATGGCAGCATGATGCCCAATTTGCTGTTATCCGGAGAAATCGCATCGTCAAGGAGACGTGAGCCGGGTTTCCGGTCAAGCAAAACGATCGGTCTTTTCTCACTTTGCAGAAGCTCGGACTCCTTTTGATTGACGAAGCAGTACTGCAGCACTGTTTCCATATCTTTTGCCATAAGGGCAAAAGGTTTTCCGTCCCGCTTTTTTCGCTTTCGAAGCTCGCGCACGGCGCCGCTGTTTTCAGCGTCGCAGGCCAGATGATAGCCGCCCAGCCCTTTGACCGCAACAATCTTTCCTGTTCTCAGCAGTTCGGCTGTTTTTTCAATTTCGCCGTCCTCCGCGACCCTGGTTTCCCGGGAATCCAGCAGGGACAGAGAGGGACCGCACCGGCCGCACGCGACCGGCTGGGCATGGAATCTCCGGTCCGACGGGTTATGATATTCGTCCGCACATTCCTCACACATCGGAAAAGAGCGCATGGTCGTATTGTTCCGGTCATACGGAATGTTTTCCGCAATTGTGAACCTCGGTCCGCAGTTTGTGCAGTTGATAAAGGGGTACCGATACCTTCTGTTCCCGGGATCTCTCATTTCTTTCAGGCAGTCTTCACACACCGACAGATCCGGAGAAATATACGCTTCCCGGGCATTTTCGGAGCTGCTTGCCCGGATTGTAAAATCGGTGTACCCGACCGGCTCTTCGTTTTTTACTTGGAACGTATCGATCGAAGACAACAGAGGGGCTTCCTCACGCAGCCGTCTGAGAAAGCTCTCCATATCTTCTGAAGTCCCTTCGGCTTCAATATGGACGCCGCCGGAAAAGTTGTTCACCCAGCCCCTGATCCGGCAGTCATGCGCAAGGTGAAATACGAAAGGCCTGAAGCCTACCCCCTGTACGATACCGTTGATCGATACAATTGATCTCTCGAGTTTATCCGACAAGGTTCCCATTCCTTTTTGTCAATCATCGCAGGTCAAGGCCGATTCGGGATGCACAGTGCAGACCGGGCCCGAGCGGCTCTTCCATTTTATTCAGCCTTTTTTTGCTTTTTCCGACATCTGTTCTCTGATCCAGGAGCACAGTTCATCCAGCCCCCGGTCTTCGGTACAGGATGTTTCAAAAAAAACGGCTTTGTCATTGATTGATCGGACGTCGTCATAAAATCTTTGCCTGTCAAAATCCGTATGCTCGATCAAATCGATCTTATTCAAAATAACAGCCTTCGATTTTTCAAACGCCAGCGGGTACTTCAGAGGCTTGTCGTTGCCTTCCGCCGTGCTCAGAACCGTTATTTTAATATCCTCACCGATTTCGAATTCGGCGGGACAAACCAGATTGCCTACGTTTTCTACGATCAGCAGTTCGATTTCGTCGAGATTCAGGCCGTCGATTGCGTCCTTAATCATATACGCGTCAAGGTGGCATGCGCCGCCGGTGTTGATCTGAACGACCGGCACACCCTTAGCCTCGATTCGTTGGGCAT
>JAEWRF010000051.1 GCA_023460155.1 Bacillota bacterium
TCGAGAACACGGCTGAAAATATCCCGGCCAAGTTGATCCGTCCCGAACCAGTGCTGCGCATTGGGGGGGATAAAGCTTTTGGTCATATCCGAATAATTCGGGTCATAGGGCAGAATCTGCATATGCATCAGCTCGCTGACCCAGATAACCAGCGCGAGTATGGCAAGAACCAGAATTAGGAACATTCCGGCAACCGCTACCTTGTTGGTTTTCAGCGAATCCCACATCGCCGCAATCTGCGATTCCGGCTTATCCGCAGCGGATACAGCCTGTACCGGCTTTTTGCTGTCCGTTTGTTTATCGTTCATACAGGCTTACCCTTCCTTCTTAGATGAATATTTAATGCGCGGATCCAGGAACGCATAGAGGATGTCCACCGCCAGATTGACCAGAACGTAAACGAAAGCCACCAGCAGAACGACTCCCTGCACCACTGGGAAATCCGACTTCAGAATGCAGTTGACTGTATAGGCACCGATGCCTGGCCAGGAGAAAACAGTCTCAGTCAGAACGGCGCCGCCCAGCAGGCTTCCGAACTGGAGGCCGATTACCGTCACGATCGGAATCAGAGCATTCCGCAACGCGTGCTTTTTAATGACCTTGCCGGAGGCAAGGCCTTTGGCCCGCGCCGTACGGATATAATCCTGCCCCAGGCATTCCAGCATGCTGGAACGCGTCATGCGCGTGATAATCGCCATGGAATACATTCCAAGGGCCAGAGCCGGCAAAAGAATATGCTGAAGTGAATCCACCAGAGCATCCGTATCCCCCGCCGCAATCGAGTCGATGATGTCGAACCCGGTGATGGAATTCGGCTGCAGGAGCGGGTCCATCCGTCCGGTGGACGGCAGCCAGTGAAGCGTGCCGGAGAACAGGATGATCAGCAGGATGCCAAGCCAGAAAATCGGCATGGATACCCCGATCAGGGCAAGGATTCGTCCGCCGTTATCAAAGATGGAATTCTTTTTCACTGCGGAAACGACGCCGATGAGAATTCCAAAAATGGAAGCAAACAGAATGGCCGCAATCGCCAGTTCGATCGTGGCGGGAAAGCGGGAGAAAATTTCCTGAGATACCGGTGCCTTCGTATAATAAGAATAGCCGAAGTTCCCGGTCACCGCGCCAGATATGTAGTTGATGTACTGGAGCCAGATCGGGTCATTCAGACCATTCGCCTGCCTCCACGCCGCAATGGATTCCTTCGTGGCGTGTTCACCGAGAACAATCGGAGCCGGATCCGGAGAAAAAACGCGCATAATCAGAAACACGATGATGGAAACGCCGATCAGAACAGGAATCAGCATCAGGATTCGCTTGATAATATATTTAATCATCTGCAACAACCTTTCCGCCTTTGGCATTTGGCTCGGAACAGAGGCCTGCCTCTGTTCCGAGCTAAATGCCATGCGGCGCATGGCATTTATAGGAAAAACAGGCCTTTAAAACAGGCCTGCCGAGCACCGCTTCCGCGGCGCCCGGCAACACTGTCGGAAGTACTTTCAATCAGCTCTTGGAAACGCCCGCAAGCGGGGTAATACCCGTAACATGGTAATAGAAATCGTGGATATTCGGGCGGTAGCCACACAGGGTCTGAGAGTGGGAAATCGGGAGCCACACGGCATCCTGCGCTGCGATTTTCTCAAGCTGAGTATAGATCGCGTTGCGCGCAGCGCCTTCCGGAGTTGCTGTGCCTTTGGCAATCAGCTTGTTAAATTCCGGATTCTTGTAGAGAGCAACGTTCTGGGAGGGATCATCGACGGACATCAGATTCATAAAGTTATCCGGGTCGCCGTTGTCGCCCGTCCAGCCGTAGAAGCAAGCGTCATAGCCGCCTTCTTTGACTTTGCTCTTGTAGGTCGTCCAGTCATAGGAATCAATCTTGCAAGTGACGCCTACCTTGGAGAGATAGCCCTGAATTGCTTCCGCAAGAGCCTGCCCGTTCGCCGTGTTGTAAG
Organism: Bacillota bacterium; assembly: GCA_023460155.1. GTDB lineage: Bacteria > Bacillota > Clostridia > Oscillospirales > Acutalibacteraceae > Caproicibacter. The sequence continues at coordinate 1,956 of JAEWRF010000051.1, forward strand.
GCCTCGGGTTCGAGTAGGTGATCATGTGAATGGAAGTCACGCCGGCCGCCTTCAGCGTTGCGGCAGCCGCAGTCGCATCATAGGGAACCTGGGCAATGCTCTTGTCATAGCCGTCCATGAAGGTCGGCTTAATGGAAGTGGCAGGATCATAATAGCCTTTGTAAAGGCTCTTGACCAGTTCCGGAACATTGACCGCCTGAGAAACGGCAGCGCGCACCTTCGGGTCGTTGAACGGCTTTTTGCTGGTGTTGTATGCCATATAGTTGATCGTCATGCCGGCGGCCTGGAACAGCTTGTTGCCCGCGCCCGTGATCTGGCTGACAACCGTCGCATCGATTCCGTCGATCATATCCGCTTCGCCGTTATTGAGGGCAACAACACGAGCGGAGTTGTCGGCGATGAATTTGAAGATGACGTTTTTGGTCTTGGCTTTATCGCCCCAGTAATTGTCGTTGCGGACCAGAACGACATCCTCGCCCTTATCCCAGCGGACAAACTTGTAGGGGCCTGTACCGACCGGCGCCTGATTGACGTTATTGTTGTTGGACTGCAGCGCCTTCGGGCTGACAATCGGGCCGCCGAACACCATGGCCAGATTTTTCAGGAACGGTGTGCAGGGCGCAGTCATGGTAATCTTAACCGTGCTCTTATCGACCGCTTCTACGCTCTTAACGGAGCCGTAAACAAAAGAAGCGTAAGACATGTCTTTGGTCACCTTAGGCGGAATCTGACGGTCGATGTTGAACTTGACCGCATCGGCGTCAAAATCCGTTCCATCCTGGAACTTAACGCCCTGACGGAGTTTAAAGGTGTAAACAAGTCCGTCACTGCTGACTGTATAGCTCTCTGCGAGGCAGGGCTCAACTTTGGTGGAATCCTTGGCGTACTTCAGCAGACCTTCGTAGATATTGCAGGTAATCTTGGCGGATTCGCCGTCGTCGACCAGTGCCGGATCAAGGCCGCGCGGTTCTGCACCTTGAGCATAAACCAGCGTATCCTGGGCCTTTGATTTGGCCGTCGAAGCGGTCCCACTTCCGGAAGACGCTCCGGTTGATTTACTGCCGCAGCCAGAAAATGAGACTGCTACAATTACGCCGGCCAGCACTGCCGCTGTAGCCTGTTTCCATCGGTTCTTTTTCATAACAAGCGCACCCCTTCTTTAACTAATTAAAGCGTAGAACCCCTGATCGTTAATATAATCAAGCGTGTCCACGTTGAACAAGCACTTATTGTACCATAGAGCTTCTTTTTTTTCAAGCCTAAAAAAGATTATAAGACGGATTTTTACGGTAGTATATTCTTATTAAATATTACAATATAAATATTATCGTCATAAAAGCAGATTTTTTATCGAATAGAAAACTTACGCTTCCGGCAATCGGGTGTATAATTATTATATATATCATTGGAAGAAGGACAGAAAAAATCATGTATCAAAAAAGGCTTGAACACGTAATTGAACATATGAGACAAAAGCGTCTGAGTCAGATTATCGTATCTTCGACAGCTTCCATTTACTACCTTACGGGCATTTGGATTGACCCGTTTGAACGCCTGCTGGCGCTGTATATCCGCGATAGCGGCGAGGCTGTGCTCTTTGCAAATGAAATCTTCGGGCTTGCGCCGCAAAACGGCATGCAGCTCTCAACGCATACGGACTGTGACAACCCCGTCGAGCAGCTTGCCCAAACCGTAAAAAGCGGCGAAATTGGCATTGACAAATTTTGGTCCGCGAAATTTCTGATCGGGCTTATGGAACTCCAGAAGGATATTCGTCCCGTAAACGGCTCGGAACCCGTGGATTTTGCCAGAATGATTAAGGATGAGGACGAAATTGAGGCCATGCGGAAAGCCTCCCGGGTCAACGACCGGGTGGTTGAACGGACGATTTCCGCCATCCGCGCGGGAATCCGGGAAACAGACCTTTCCGATCTTGTGGAGAAACAGTACGCGGAAAACGGCGGGAACCGCTCGCCCGAGGGACAGCTGGTCTGTTTTGGGGCAAACGGCGCGGACCCCCACCACTTTCCGGAAAACGTGGAAATTCAGACGGGCGATTCCGTTATTCTCGACATCTTCAACCCCATCCGGCGCTACTGGTGTGACATGACGCGCACCGTTTTTTATCGGAGCGCCACTGCGGAGCAGAAAAAAGTCTATGAAACCGTTCTGCAGGCAAATCTGGCCGCTGAAGACCTGATTCGGCCGGGCCTGCCCCTGTGTGACTTCGACCGTGCCGCGCGAAAAGTGATCGAAGGCGCCGGCTACGGAAAATATTTCACCCACCGGCTCGGTCACGGAGCCGGTCTGGAATGCCATGAAATTCCGGACAACAGCGCCGCGAGCCAGGTTGTCGCCCGGCCTGGCATGGTTTTTTCCGTGGAACCCGGAATTTATCTTCCCGGGAAATTCGGAGTCCGGATTGAAGACCTTGTCCTTGTTACAGAGGATGGGTG
>JAEWRF010000052.1 GCA_023460155.1 Bacillota bacterium
ATTTTTCGTCGCACGGCACCGGAACGATGCGGTAGCCCAGCGGAGAAACCGCGGCGCGGAGCTCTTCGATTCCCTCCGGGTTGGTGCGCGCAACCATCCCGATGGCAAGGGTATGGTCGTCCAGATAGGTGAAATCTCCGCCTTCAAACAGCCCGCTTTTGCACTCCGCTACGACGGGAACGCCGAGTTCCTCCATTTTCTTCCGGTACGCTTCCTTTTCTTCAAAGCGGATCGGTTCCCTGAAATTGCCCAGCAGATACCCTTCGCGGATACAGCCCCCGAAATCCCGGGAAAAGACGGAATTCGGCCGCTTCGGGTCCGCCTCAAGGAACTCGACCTCCACGCCGTTCTCCCGATAGGCCTGCACCAGCGCCCGGTGCTCCCGCTCCATTTTCTCCGTGTCAAGCCGCGTATGGTTCCACTTCTTTGCGATCTCGTTGATCGGCGCCGCCTGAAGATAGGTCGGCCGGCTCACCAGAACCTTTTTCATGACCGCGCTGGAATTCTTCACAAACATGCCAAGCACCCCCCTGCCGGATTTTCTGCAGCGTTCGGATGTCCCCGGTATACGGTATCCCCGATCCGTGCCGCTCCGCACGGCTTTTTTTCAAGAGTCGGGCGATAAAAAAGGTGCTGAGAAAATTCTCAGCACCTTTGCCTGCAAACAATTAATTTTTCACCATGATACTCTGTTTCCCCGGCTTTGTCAAGGCATTTGCGGATCAAGTATCCGAGGGCATTTCCATAAATAGGACCGCCCCGCCCTGCATCACCTTGCAGGAAGTGAGCGAAACGGAGGTGCTGCTGCTTGGGACGATTCCTCCGGTCAGCTTGTAAGAATCGTCCGCGGCGAAAATCGTGTAATTCAGGGAGCCGTTCTCCATTTTAAAATCGATCTCGGAGATGCCGTCCACGGTGACTTCCGAAGAAGCGCCGCCGGAGATCTTCTGCGTTTTTACATGGAGCACATTGCCGGAAACGGAGAAGATCACTCCGTTCGCGCCCCCGTCCACGGAACTTTCAACGTCGGTCGCATCGACAGCGTACTGCTGAATATAGCTTTCCGCCAGCGTTGTTTTCTGCTGGCTGAAGGCATTTGCGGTCCCGCTGTGAAAGGTCTGCGTGCCGTAATACAGAATCATGCAGGCCGCCCCGATGATCACGGCCGTGAACGCCACGACGACGATCATCTCCACCATTGTAAACCCCTTACGGGAACGCAGCTTCACGGTGAATCACCGCCCTTCGCGGCAAACGCGGTCAGCTGTACGAATTTTCTCCCTCCGCCGTCGCGGTAAGCCGCGGCGACCTTGATCCGGTAACCGGAAACGTCGGTCCCGGTCCCGGAAAGGGTATTGTCGTGAACGGTTGAAACCGTATACTGCAGGTCCTGTGTGGAGGAAGCGTCCGGAAACGTACTCCCGGAAGCGATCTTTGCGGCGCCGGAAATTGAAACAGTGTCGAGTTTGCTTTCATCGAGGCCGTGCAGCTTCGAAATCAGCTGGTCGGCCAGATTCTGCGCCTGCGCGGCGGCCCCGCTCTGCGAGCCCTGCGACAGGACGGCGCGCTGGGAAAAGCTGATTCCCGCCACGACGGAGGTGACTACGACCGCCAGAATTGCGACGGCGGCGATCACCTCCACCAGGGTCATACCTTTTCTGCTTCTCAGTTTTTTCAGGATGCTCATCGGCGCCGTCACCTCCCACTGCCGTTCATTTCCGAAACCTTTCAGCTGCTCAGCGAAGCGCTCAGCGCAGCGGAGGCACTGTCGCTGAACAGATTGATCTGCTGTGCGAGCTGATAGGTTCCCGCCTTGATGCGGTAGCTTTTCGCCGTTCCGCTCAGATTTTTGTAGTTCACGGTCAGCTCCGCCGGAACGTCCAGTTCAAACCCACCGGAACCGCTCAGCGCTTTGAGAACGAATTGACTTCCGGAATCCCCTGCCGCGATCGGCACGTCCCCGCCGGGGCTGGTATCGCTCTTCGCGGTGTTCATCCAGATTTTATCGGCTTGATAGACGATTGTCTTGCTTGCCGGGATGGTAAAGTCGTCGGTGGAATTTACATAGCGCATGTAAATCTGCTTGGACGAGTAGATCCCGGTGTCGTGGTCATCCCATTTTGTCATTGAGTTCGCCCAATTCTGGCAGGAGGTAATATAGAAAAAGACCGTATTGGAGGACAGGCTGTAACCCTTACCGCCGTTGTCCTGGTTGCTGGGATGACCGTTTGCCAGATTGCCGGCATCGTCCGTCCAAAGTGCCTCATGATAGTTTTCATAATCCCCCGAGAGGAACGAACTGTAATTCTCCGAAATAAAGTCCACCCGCTCCGTGCTGACAGTGGAAGGCAGCGCAGACTCATCAAGGCGCGTCAGCAGAGAAGAAAAATTTGACGCGGTCAAGCTGAAGAGATTCGTTCCGTCACGGAACGAATAATATCCCTTCGGAATTTGAATCGTCCGCCCGAAACGATTACCGCTGCTGTCAACCGTGAACGTGCAATCCTTCAGAAAGCAGAGGACACCCGTACCACCGGGAGGATTTGTTTTCAGCGTCAACCCGGAATAGTGGTCAGTGGAAGAGGCATCCCATCGATAATCACACCCATAGATTTGGGTTCCGCCGATACAGATAAAATTCGACTGGAACGTCGCAAGATCATCTTTATAAAATTTGAGCGATGTTCCAGGATCCATCAGATAAATCTCTGGCGCGGTAATGCCTCTTGACCAATTCCAGTCCTGACCGCCCACAAGCATCTGCCTTATTACCACCGGATATACAGATTTTCCATTCAAGACCAGAGTAGGATAATACGCCTGTGTCCACGCGGGCGTCGCCCCGTACCCTGTACCGCAGATCAGGTAATCCGCAGGAGAGCCGCCGCTGCCGGAGCCGCCGCCGGAAAACTGGTACCCCAGCAGGCGGTAGCGGTTGGCCGCCGTTTTAAAAGGCGCCTTGGCGCTTAGCTGCTTTGTGCTGCTGTTATAGAACGCGACGGCCGTGCCCGTTGTGTTGACCGCGAAACCGGAGCCGGAGGTAGTGGAGCGAACGATCGTGAAATCGTCCGTATCCGGGTTTTCCTCGAGATAGGCTTTCCCGAATTCAATGGCGGAGCGGGCGTCAAGATAGGCCTGACGGCCCTCCAGACTGGTTTGGGAAGCATTCAGATTGTATTCGGCAAGAGCGATGAAAGCCGCCGCCAGCACAAGCAGAGCCGCGGTAACGACGATCACATAGGCAAGGGCCGCGCCGCGTTTCGACTTCATGCTTTCCCCCTCCGTTTCTTCTGCCCCAATTATATTCTTCTCCGCGTTTTTTCGCAATCATTTAACGCAGTTTTTAGGAATACGGAACCTTTTCCCAGTACTTTTTGCGTTAAAATTGTGATTGAAAACTATAAACTCACAAATTTGAAATTCTTTGCAATGTTTGTATCTTTTCAACAAAATATAACTCAATGTCCCAAAATAAGTTAATATTTTAACCCTAAAGTCAACATATTGACAGTGTAAACGACGGACGTTATAATGAAGAAAAAGGCGAAATAGTAACAAAAACAAACAATATGAGGAGAGGTACATAGCGATGAAAATTGCTGCCGCAAAAAGAAATAAAAAGGGCTTTACTCTCGTGGAACTGGTCATTGTCATTGCCGTTCTCGCGATTCTGGCCATGATTGCGGTCCCAAATGTGACAAACGTAATCAATTCGGCAAACGAAAACACGGATAAGGCCAACGCACAGACGATTGAGCTTGCCCTGAAATCCGCCTATGCGGAGATGGACGCCGGAACGTGGAAAGTATCCGGTACAACCGCCTCCAGTTTGACGGTAGACCAAGCATTAGACCATGAAGGGCTTATCAATATTTCAACAATGAATGGAAAAATCAGACAAGGCACTACATATAAGTTTGTATATGACGCGAACGGACAAGTTTCCTGCGCGGTTCCGGTGTCAGGAACTACAACAGAAATTGTATCCGGCTCAGTTGTCAAAACCGTGATCAACGCCTGAGTGTTTTGAAATCGAAGTACGGCAATTCTCAAACAAGCCCCGGGCTGCGGGGCTTGTTTTTGCATAATCCCCTGTTTTGCGGCTGATTCCGGCTGCGGGGCATTGCCGCCGGACGGAAGATTTGCTATACTGATTGCAATACTAATATACTATAAATCGAATCAACAGGAAACGTGGTGTCGGCTGTTTGAAATACCTGCTGCTGAAGCTTTCTCCCGGCGTTCTTTCCCTGACCCCCGTCCGGAGCGGGCACAGGCCCGTGTTCGGCGCGCCGAGCAGCTTTGAGCTCCCGCCGGATCTGCGGGGCGGCGGGGTGTTCGCGAACCTGCCCGCCTTTACGGAGTATGTGAAGCAATGCCGCCGGGACGCCCGGCTTCCCGGGAAAAAGATCGTCTTCTGTCTGGAGGACGAGAACGTCGTCACGAAGGAGTTCCATCACCTGCCGTGCAAACCGAAGGATCTTCTTTCCCTTGCGCGGCTTGAGGCGGAGTCCGTTCTCTCCGACGACGTGGACGATTACCTGATACAGAACTGCGAATACGGGCGGGTCGGCGAAGTAAGCGGAAAGCTGACCGGCGCCCTGTTTGCCGCGCACAGCGGCCTGATTGCCGAAATCTGCCGGTCCTTCTCCTCGCACGGGATGAAGGTTGTCAAAATTGTGCCCCCGGTCGGCGGACTGCTTTACGCCGCAAAGCATTTTGCGAACTGCCGTGAAGGCACCGTCGCCATTCTCGACCTTGATTTTGAAAAGACCCGCCTGCTCGTCCTGAACGGCGGGTATCCGGTTTTCCAGCGGACCTTCGAGGGCATCTACGAGGATATTGTAAAAATCGTCATGCGCGGGCAGTCCCTTCCGTTCCGGGAGGCCGAGGCTGCCGCGCGCGGCTTCGGGCTGCCCGGAGGGCTGCCCGAAGAACTTCGCCGCCCGATCACCGATCTGCTGGATGCTGGCGCAAACGAAGTCATCCGCAACCTGCGCATGGTGCTCTCCAGCGAGCGTCTGGAGCTGAACCGCATTTTTCTCTGCGGGGCCATGTCGGTTCTGCCGGGCTACGGCGAATTCTGGAATTCGCTCAGCCTCGACGTGCCGCTTGAGAACATCGGCGCGCTTGTCCCCGCCGACCGCCTGCCCCGGACAAGCCCGCAGGCAAACCGCACCGGATTAAAACCGGCCGCCTTTTTTTCCGCATGGGGACTTCTGCGCGCAAAAAAGGCGGAAGATTTCAATTTCCTGAACCTCACCCGCGACCGGCGGAACAAGGCGGCCGGCCGCGCCGCTGCGCTCGCGATTCTGACGCTCGTTTCCTTCTGTGTCATGGCCCTCCAGCCGACGCTGTATCTGTGGAAAACCGCCCAGGCGAGGGAGGATCAGGCCGAGATCTCCGGAGCGGACTACGTGAAAATCCGGTCGCTCCTGTCGCAGGAAAGCGCGCTTTCCTCTCAGGCTGCCGCCGCGGAGGCGGCGCGTTCCGCTCTCCCCTACGGCAAAAGCAAGTCGGAGGAGATTTCAAAAAAGCTGTTTGACGAAGTCAGCGCCGGAGGCGGCGCCGTGACCACCTGCACCATCGACAACAACACCGGAAGCATCACGCTCACTTTCTCCGTGCCGGATTACGGCACCTTCCTCGGGGTCAAGCATTCGGTGGAATCCGCCGGTTTCTTTATCATTGCCATCCCGTTTACCTTTACCTCTCAGGACGGCAAAAGCGGCCTGTGCAGCGTCACGCTGAATGTGAAGGACTTCAAGCCCTTCGGCGCTAAGGATAAGGGCGGTGCTGCAAAATGAAAAAGAAAAAAATTTCGGCAAGCCTGATCTACCTGCTCTGCCTTGTTCTGGTGCTGCTCATCTATACCTATGCCGTTTATCTGCCGCTTTCCTCGCGGAACGCGGATCTCGACGCTCAGCACGCGCAAAATCAGGTTCAAATGGATCATTATCGGGATCAGCTTTCCAAGACAAAGGCCCTTACGGATAAAATCGCTGCGCTGCAGGAAAAACTGGACGCTTCAAAAAAGAACGCTCCCACCGACGGCAGCCGGATCGCCGAAGACGTTTCGAAAGCCTGCGGCGCGGTTGGAATCATCCCGCAGGAAGTTCAGGCGGGCGACGAGACCCCCGCTTCGGCACAACCGGCTGCCGGCAGCACAAACCGCCTGATGACCGTTCCGGTCACCGTGAGAGCGGTGTGTACTCAGGAACAGGCCCGGCAGCTTCTGAATTATTTTGAAAAACAGTCCTCGGGCTGCTACTATGCCGACAGCGTGCAGTACGCACAAAACAAACAGAAGACAGACCTCTATACGGTGACCCTCTCCCTTTCTCTGTATTACTTCGGAACCGGGGCAAAGACGAAATGAGCACCGGAATTTTGGTTTTGTTCCTTTTTGCAGCCGCCGCAGCGCTCTCCCTGCTGAGCGCTGCGGTTTTCAACGCGATTCCCGCCGGATGGCTCTGCGATTACGGGGAAATGCCCGGAGAAGAGCTTTTGGGAAAACGCGTTTTCTTCTTCCCGCACGGCGCTGTGCTTCTCCTTCTCTATTTCTTTGCTTTCTTTGCCCTGTTCCGGCAGTACGGGGCGGGTCTCTATTTTTTCACGGGATGTGCCACGGCCGTTCTGCTTGCGCTGACCGGCCTCGCCGATTGGAAATACTGCATCATTCCCGACCAGTTCGTTCTGCTGCTCCTCCTGCCCGCGCTCATCCTGTGCTTCTGCGACCGAAGTTCCGGAGGCCTGTTTTTCCAAAGCTGGTATTCGCCGGTGTTGGGGGCTCTTTCCGGAGCGGCGCTGATGCTGCTGATGAATCTGCTTGGGAAGGCGCTGTTCCGGAAAGACTCCCTCGGTTCGGGAGACCTGAAGCTGTTCGCGGCCGCGGGCCTTTTTACCGGATTCCCGCAGGTTTTCCTGCTTTTCCTTCTTACGATTTTTTGCGCGCTGTTTTTTATTCTGATCTTATCGGCCGCGCGCAGAATGCCGAAGGACCGCTATTTCCCGTTCGGGCCCTGCATCTGCGCGGCGCTTCTTCTGTTCCTTGCCTTTCACCGCCAGATTGAGGGACTGGCCGTATGGTACCTTTCTCTTTGCTGAATCCGCAATAAAAGGAGACCGCCATGAAAATTACGAATCTGAAGCTGGGGCAGATTTTGATCGACTCCGGCGTGCTCACACAGGATGAGCTGCTGCAGGCGCTCGCGCGCCAGAAAAACTCCAACAAGCGTCTGGGAGAAATCCTGGTGGATAACCATTTTCTGACGGAAATGCAGATTATCCGCTCGCTGGAGCAGCAGCTTTCCACCCCTTACCTCGACCTGTCGTCCGTCAGCATCGACCCGGCGCTTTCCGCTCTGGTGCCGGAGGATCTGGCGCGTTCCAGCCAGATTGTCCCCGTCCGGCGCGAGGGGAGCATTCTGACCGTCGCGGTCGCGGACCCGCTGGATTACAATGCCCTCAACAACGTCGGCACCTACACGAAGCTGAAAATCAACCCGGTCATTGCGGAGCGCGAAAAAATCGAGACAAAGATCCGGGAACTGTATACGACGCAGAAGGCCTTCGCCGCGGCCCGGGAGCTCACCGGCCCGCAGCAGGAAGTTCCGACGGAGGCGCTGCAGAGCGGCGACCAGCCCATCATCCGCTTTGTCAACAATATGATTGAGCAGGCCGTTCTGCTGAAAGCAAGCGACATTCACATCGAACCTGAGGAAAAATCCATGCGGATTCGGTTCCGTGTGGACGGGCACCTGAACCTGTATATGGAAACCAGCTCGGAGCTGATCCCGGCCGTTATCTCCCGCATCAAGTTCATCGGCGGCATGAACATCGCGGAAAAGCGCGTTCCGCAGGACGGCCGCATCAACTACAAGCTGGGCGGAAAGGATATTGACCTGCGCATTTCCGTCCTGCCCTGCGTTTTCGGCGAAAAGGTCGTCATGCGCATCACAACTGCGCTCGGTTTCCTGCTGGTCAAGGAGGATATCGGCTTCCTGCCGGAAAATCTGGAGCGGTTCAATCGGCTGCTGCACAGCAACCACGGCATCATCCTGCTGACCGGCCCGACCGGAAGCGGAAAATCCACCACTCTTTACACCGCCCTGAAGGAGATTATGCGCGAGGATATCAACATTGTCACCGCGGAAAACCCCGTTGAAATGATCATCCCGAAAATCACGCAGGTCGAGGTTAACCCGAAGGCGGGGCTGACGTTCGCCTCCGTGCTCCGCTCGATTCTCCGCCAGGACCCGGACGTCATTATGGTCGGCGAAATCCGGGACACCGAAACGGCGCAGATTGCGGCCAGCTCCGCTATCACGGGGCATCTGGTGCTATCCACCCTGCACACCTACGACGCGCCGAGCTCCATCATCCGCCTGATCGACATGGGCGTAGAACCTTACATGGTATCCGCCGCCATGCTCGGGGTTATCGCGCAGCGGCTGGTCCGCAAGCTCTGCCCGCACTGCAAAGAGGAATACCTTGCCAGCGAGGACGAGCTCCGGCTGCTCGGCATGCAGCCCGGCTCCTCCGTACGGCTGTACCGTGCGAAAGGCTGCAGTTTCTGCGGCCACAAGGGATACGCGGGGCGGACCGCGATTCACGAAGTCATGCCCGTCACTCCGGCGGTAAAATCCTGCATCAACCGCGGGAAAAGCGTGGACGAGGTGCGCGAGGTCGCCATCAAAGAGGGCATGATTACCCTGGATGAGAACATGCGGCGCATTGTGCTGAACGGCACAACCT
>JAEWRF010000053.1 GCA_023460155.1 Bacillota bacterium
GGCCTTTGCAGAAAGGCTCAAAATAATTCCGACCATCGGGAGGTGCCGTTATGAGAGTGAAAATCACTATGGCTTGCACAGAGTGCAAACAGCGCAATTATGATTCCATGAAAAACAAGAAGAATGATCCGGACAGGCTCGAGATGACCAAGTACTGCAGATTCTGCAAAAAGCATACAGTTCACAGAGAAACAAAGTAATCCGGACGGAGGGACAGATTAAGATTATGGCCGAAAAAACTGAGCAAAAGGAAAACTTTTTTGTCAGAGCGGGCGACCGAATTTCAAAGTTTTTCCGCGAAACAAAGAGCGAAGCCAAAAAAATGGTATGGCCTACCCGGGAATCGGTTTTCCGGAACACGGGCGTCGTTCTGGCCACGATTCTCCTGATCGGTTTGTTTGTTTTTGGGCTTGATACCCTTCTGGTCAATCTCCTTGGGCTGATCATGAATGTTGCGAAGTAATGAATGAATTAATCGGAGGTGTTTTCGTTGGCTGAGGAAGCAAGATGGTATGTGGTGCATACCTATTCCGGCTATGAAAACAAGGTTGCCTCCAATCTTGAAAAAACAGTCGAAAATCGCCAACTCCACAACCTGATTCAGGAGATCCTCGTCCCCACGGAGATGGTCACCGAGATCAAAGACGAAAAGAAACGCGATGTGGAGCGTAAAATTTTCCCCGGCTATGTGCTCGTTAAGATGCTTCTTACCGACGAGTCCTGGTATGTGGTGCGCAATATCCGCGGCTGCACGGGGTTTGTGGGTCCTTCGTCCAAGCCGATTCCGCTGACGGACGAGGAAGTGGCAAGGCTCGGGGTTGAAAAAAGAGAGATTGAGGTTTCCTTCGGGGTCGGAGATTCCGTGCGGATTCTCGACGGGCCGCTGGAAGGCTTTGTCGGCATCGTAGAAGAGGTCGACAAGGAAAAGAACCGTGTGCGCGTCACGGTTTCCATGTTCGGGCGCGAAACGCCGGTTGAGCTTGAACTCAGCCAGGCGGAATTAATGGATTGATTTTTTAATCAGGTAATCGGCGGGTATGACCCGCTTGTTATGAGGGGCTTTGCCCCTGTGGGAGGAGCGGCGCTGCCGTTCCGCCATCAACCACGAATTTTGGAGGTGCAGAAAAATGGCTCAAAAGGTTACGGGCTTTATTAAGCTCCAGATACCTGCCGGAAAAGCAACACCGGCGCCGCCGGTAGGGCCGGCCCTCGGCCAGCACGGCGTCAACATCATGGCATTTACGAAAGAATTCAACGAACGTACAAAAGGCGAAGCCGGGATGATCATCCCTGTCGTCATCACGGTTTATGCAGACCGTTCGTTTACGTTCATCACCAAGACCCCGCCTGCTGCGGTTCTGATTAAAAAGGCCTGCGGCATTGAAACGGCTTCCGGTGTGCCGAACAAGACGAAGGTCGCGAAGATTACCCGCGAGCAGGTGCGGAAGATCGCCGAGACCAAAATGCCCGATCTGAATGCAGCTTCCATCGAGACGGCCATGAGCATGGTCGCCGGAACCGCACGCAGCATGGGCGTCGAAGTCGTGGACTGAGTCCCCCGGGTGGGAGGAACTTCTGATCCGATTTTACCACTTTACAGGGAGGAAAACCAATGAAACACGGTAAGAAATATGTTAACAGCGCTAAGCTGATTGACCGTACAAAGCAATACGATTCCGCTGAAGCGCTGGATCTCTGCGTGAAAACCGGAACCGCGAAATTCGACGAGAGCGTCGAAGTCCATGTGAAGCTCGGCGTGGACAGCCGCCATGCAGACCAGCAGGTCCGCGGCGCGATTGTTCTGCCGCACGGAACAGGCAAGACCGTCCGTGTGCTCGCAATCTGCAAGGGCGACGCCGCTAAGGAAGCGGAAGAGGCCGGAGCGGAGTTTGTCGGCGCAGAAGAAATGGTGCAGAAAATCCAGACCGAAAACTGGATGGATTTCGATATGCTGATCACCACCCCCGATATGATGGGTCTGGTCGGTCGTCTCGGTAAAATCCTCGGTCCACGCGGCTTAATGCCGAATCCGAAGGCCGGAACCGTGACCCGCGACGTCGGCAAGGCGATCACGGAAGCGAAAGCCGGTAAGATCGAGTACCGTCTCGACAAATCCAACATTATCCACTGCGTGATCGGCAAAGTTTCTTTCGGCAAGGATAAACTCGCCGAGAACTTTGACGTTCTGCTCGGCGCCATTGTAAAGGCGAAGCCGGCCGCAGCAAAGGGCCAGTATATCCGGTCCTGCGTGGTTGCTTCCACCATGGGCCCCGGCGTGAAGATCAACGCGAATAAGTTCGGCGCTTAACTTCATTTGACAAACCGGATTTCCCGTGCTATACTAATTAACAGTCAGAACTGTTCTTTATTCAAAGACAGCAGGTGCGTTGCGCATAATGGATTTTCCAACCTGCCGAGAATGAGGTTCGACATGCATTTGTGTGTTAAAGCCTTTTCTGCGGCAGCAGAAAAGGCTTTTTGCGTATATGGAATGAAGTAAGACGGAGGTGAAATCATTTGCCAAGTGAAAAAATCCTGGAAGAAAAGAAGAAGGTCGTCACCGAGCTCGCTGAGAATCTGAAAACAGCCCGCACCGGCGTCATCGTCAACTACAAGGGAATTACCGTTGAGGCCGACACCAAGCTTCGTAAGGAGCTGCGTGAGGCGGGATGCCAATACAAGGTTGTCAAGAATACTTTGCTTCGCATCGCTCTCGAGCAGGCCGGCATCGAAGGTCTGGACGATGTGCTCAATGGCACAACCGCCGTTGCCGTGCACTCGGAGGATTATGTTATTCCGGCGAAGATCCTTTCGAAGTTTTCGGAAAGCAATGAAAAGTTCGAGATTAAGGCCGGGTTTATCGACGGAAAATCCGCCAACTCGAAGGAGATCAAGACGCTTGCGTCCCTGCCTTCGAAGGAAGTGCTCGTTGCACAGGCTCTGCGCGGCCTGAACGGACCGATCACCGGTTTTGTCACCGTCCTGAACGGGACGCTGAAAGGCCTTGTAGTCGCACTGAACGCGATTGCGGAAAAACAGCAGGAATCTGCCTGATTCAAAATTTTATGAAATTTGGAGGTTACAAATCATGTCTGATAAAGTTACAAAGCTGATTGAAGATGTTAAATCCCTTACGGTTCTCGAGCTCTCCGAGCTGGTAAAGGCTCTGGAAGAGGAATTCGGCGTTTCCGCCGCTGCTCCGGTGGCTGTTGCTGCCGCTCCGGCCGCTGCTGCTGCAGCTGTTGAAGAGAAGACTGAGTTCGACGTCATCCTGAAGGCTGTCGGTGCTCAGAAGATTCAGGTCATCAAGGTTGTCCGTGAAGTCACCGGCCTTGGCCTGAAGGAAGCTAAGGACCTCGTTGACGGCGCTCCGAAGGCTGTCAAGGAAGGCATCAGCAAGGACGACGCAGAAGCTCTGAAGAAGAAGCTCGTCGAAGTCGGCGCAGAAGTCGAAGTAAAGTAAGTTTCGCACTTATTTTTGGCCGCCGCGGGGGATTTTCCCTGCGGCGGCTTTTTTTATTGCCCCGGAGTTTAGCGCGGGGAGATTTCGGCTCCATGAAAACCGCCGGCCGGAGCGGCAATTGCTCATCTTGCAAAATCTCTTAAAATCACATACAATAAGCTTAATCTGATTTTAATCTTTCCCAAAGAGTCCGTAAAGAAGGCTTTGTTATACTCCTGTCATACAAACATGAAGGAGGAATTTTAAATGGCAACTTTGGAACAGGTGGAAAAACTCCGCGAGAAGGCAAATGTCAGCTACGACGAGGCTAAGGCGGCGCTGGACGCGTGCAACGGCGATCTTCTGGAGGCACTTATTTATCTGGAGAAAAAAGGTAAGGTGAAGGCGCCTCAGGGCAACGGATATTACAGCAGCGATTCGGCCGAAACACGGAGAGAGACTCCGCCGCAGCCGGAATACCATCAGGAATATCAGGGGGAATCTTTTTCGGATCTGATGAAGCGCTTCGGCAGGTTTTGCCTGCGCGTTCTTCATAAAGGAAACGTCAACACCTTTGTTGTACTTTACCGGGACGAGGAACGGGCTTCCATTCCGGTCACGGTGCTGGTGCTTCTCCTGATCTTCGCATTCTACGTTATGCTGCCGCTGCTGATCGTCGGGCTCTTCTTCGGCCTTCGCTATCGTTTTCAGGGGCCGGATCTCGGCGGGCGTACGGTGAACCATGCAATGGACACCGCTGCGGACGCGGCGGACGACCTGAAAAAGTCCGTAACTGAAGGCAGAAAATAAAGGGAGGTACGGCAACGAAAAATGGGCAGGAAGATACTGATTATCGAGGACGAAGCGAAGATCGCCCGCTTCATTGAAATGGAGCTGAGCTACGAGGGCTATGCGACGGAGAAAGCGGCGGACGGCCGGGAGGGTCTTTCCCTCGCGGAGGCGGGTTCCTTTGACCTCATCCTGCTCGACATTATGCTGCCCGGCCTCAGCGGCATGGAGGTGCTGCGCAGGCTCCGCAGGAGCTCCGATGTGCCGGTGATCCTGCTCACCGCGCGGGACAGCGTGGTGGATAAGGTTTCGGGCCTCGACAGCGGGGCCGACGATTACATTACGAAGCCGTTTGCCACCGAGGAACTTCTTGCCCGCATCCGAAACGCCCTGAAGAAAAAAGGAACGTCTGCCGCAAACGAGCTGTTTGCCGCCTGCGGAGTCACGCTGGACCCCGGCCGCCGCCTGGTGACGGTTCAGGGGAATCCGGTCACGCTCACCAAGCGCGAGTTTGACCTTCTGCACTATCTGATGAAGAACAAGGGCATGGTGATTTCCCGCGAAGTTCTGATTGAAAACGTGTGGGGCTACGAGTACGAGGGCGAAACCAACGCCGTGGACGTGTTCGTCCGTTTCCTGAGGGAAAAGATCGACGAGCCCTACGGGGTCCGACTGATCAAAACCGTCCGCGGAGTGGGGTATGTAATCCAGGATGAAGAATGACACGAAAAATCCCCGCAAGACCCCGATCCGGGAGCGGACCCGTCTGTCGATCGTCCTGCGGCTGAATTTCAGCTTTTTCTGCGAGCTGGCCGGAATCTTTCTCATGCTGGATCTCGCACTGTGCGCCGCGGCTTTCGTGTTTGCTGCGGGCAGCGCGGAGCATTCCGTCAAGTCGGCTTTGACGCTTGTTTCCGCACCGGCCGCTTCCGGCGGTGGAACACAGGTCTGGCTGAAAAACGAAGGAATCACCGCGAAACAGACCTCCAGCCCACCGAACGCCGCGAAAATTCCGCCTTTGATCCGAAAGCTCTGGGAGGATCCTGCCCTGCCCGGGGAACGCTATGCCGCGTTTCCCCCGGACGGGGGATTTTCGCTGTTCGTCCGGCCCCATGGGCTTGCCTATCTGGCGGCCGTCCGCGTCGGCGGGGAGGACTGGCTGGTTTCCGTCGATCAGAACGAGCCCGCGCGCCGCGCGCAGCCGATTTTCTGGACACTGGTGTTTGCGGAGGGCATTCTGCTATTTTTCGGCCTGAACTCCCGTGCCCGGCGCATCCGCCGGACGCTCAAGCCGATCGCCGAGCTGGCCGAAACGGCGCGGACCCTGAATTCCGCCGCCTCGTTCACCCCGCGCGAAATGGAGGCAATTGCCGGGAAGCTCAATGGAATCAACGCTTCCCGGCTCGACACCCGCATCTCCGTGGATTCCACGCAGGTGGAGCTGAAAAACCTGGCCGGGGCGATCAACGGGATGTTGGACCGGATCAACGAATCCTACCGCGCGCAGGTCCGCTTCGTTTCCGATGCTTCCCACGAGCTGCGTACGCCGATCGCCGTCATTCAGGGGTATGCCAGCCTGCTGGACCGGTGGGGAAAGAACGACGAGAAAGCCCTGCAGGAGTCCATTACGGCCATCAAGAGCGAAACGGACAATATGAAGCAGTTAGTTGAGCAGCTGCTTTTCCTCGCCCGCGGAGACAACGACACAATGATTCTGCAGATGGAGCGGTTCGATCTTTCCGAGCTGGCGGAGCAGGTGGTCCGCGAGACGAAAATGATCGACCCGGCTCACACCTTCGAAGGCCGAATCGGTTCCGCGTGGGTGCAGGCCGATGAGGCCCTGATGAAGCAGGCGATGCGGATTTTGGTCGACAATGCGGTAAAATATACGCCCGCGGGGGGGAAGATCACGGTTTCCGTCGGCACGGCGGGGGAGGAAGCCCACGTGACGGTGCAGGACGAGGGAATTGGAATCGCGCCCGAAGCGGTGCCGCGCATCTTCGACCGCTTCTTCCGCACCGACGAATCCCGCGCCCGCGCGACGGGCGGGGCCGGATTGGGACTTTCCATCGCGCATTGGATCGCGGAACGGCACGGCGGACATATGGAGGTGCTGAGCCGCGAAGCCATTGGCACCCGCATTTCCCTGGTGCTGCCTGCGGCGGAGAAGGCCGTAAAAGACGAAAAAGAACCGGAAGCAAAGCCGCAGTAAACGGTATGCTTCCGGTCTTTCTATATTTTGAGGATGTTTTACATCTTGCGGTATTTCTTTACCTTGCGCATGTTTTTCTTTTTCCGGTTGTAGATCAGCGCCAGAATGATGTAGACCACCACCAGAAGCACGATCAGGGCGGCGATCCCGATAAACCAGACGGAGGTAAAGATCGTTTTAAATACGTCCGTCGTGTGCAGCAGCTCGCTCCGTTCCACCGATTCGGAGGCCACGAGCTGAATGGTGGCAAGCTGCTGATTTGCGTAGCTCAGCGTGGCCGTTCCGATGACCTGCCCCTTCTTCACGGGCGCGTCCACGGAGGCGGGAACGTGTTTCGTGATGATGATACTGCTTGCCGAAACACCCTTCGGAAGAATGGTGGAATAGCTCTGCGCGGCGGTCAGCAGCAGTTTATCCTTGTTCCAGGCGTAGTTCAGCTTCACTTCTCCGGCGGATTCGTTGGTGTCCATAATCTTTTTCAGTTCGAGATTCGTCAGGGCCCACCGGTACAGCGCCGCAGTGTCGAGCATTTCGCCGCGCTTCGTGACTTCGCGCCCGCTGCTGTCCACGGAGGGTGCCCCCATGGCAACGCACAGGTAGCTGTAGCCGTCCGCCGAAGCGGTGGAGACGAGGCAGTAGCCCGATTCGTCCGTGTGGCCCGTCTTGATGCCCTTGGCGTAGAGATAGTAGTAGTCATTCCCAGGAGCGTTCTTGTCTATGAGCAGGTTGGTCGTTGTCAGGGTCTGCATCTGCTTCCCTGCGTCCGGTCCGCCCACCGGCTTGTAGGTGTACCGTGTCTGGTTGCAGATCTGCATGAAATAGGGCAGATTCATGGCGTAGCGCGAGATTTTCGCCAGATCGTCGGCGGTCGTGTAATGGTCGTCGTCGTGCAGCCCGTGGGGATTCATGAAATGGGTGCCGGTGCAGCCGAGATCCTTGGCCTTCTGGTTCATCATGGCGACGAACTTCTCAACGCTGCCGTCCTGCCCGACGGTGCCGCTGCCGCCCACATAGTCGGCCAGCACCATTGCTGCATCGTTGCCGGAGGGGATCATCATGCAGTTTAAGAGCTGATAGGCCGTCAGCACGTCGCCGGCCTTGATGTTCGACATGGAGCTTCCTGTGCCCAGCAGCTCGTTAATGATCTTTTTTGAAACGGTGATTTTGGTTCCTTCCAGGTCTTTGATGTGCTCACTCGCGATGATAAAGGTCATGATTTTGGTGGTCGAAGCCGGTTCCCGGCGCGCCGTGGCGTTTTTCTGGTAAACGACCGTGCCGGTATCAAGGTTCACCAGTTCCAGCGCGGCGCAGTTTGTGGGAAAGCTGACCGAGAAATTCGCCGCATGCGCCGGTGCGGACAAAAACGCACAGGTGCAGCACAGAACGGCTGTGAGCGCGGAAAGGAACTTTTTTATCATGGAAATTTTGCCTCCGATGTGTTATGATAATTTATACTGATGGCGGACGGTTCTTTCTTACCAGTATACCAGCGAATCGGGAAAAGATAAAGAACCGTAACGAAATCTTAACCAATGGGCCCGGCGTCTCCCGACAGAGCGCGCGGCCGACAGGAGGGCAAGCATGTGGTTTATGTAACCGGGGATATGCACGGGGAAATGAGCCGCTTCGATTCCCCGGAATTCCGCAGACTGAAAAAAGGGGATACCGTAATTATTTGCGGTGATTTCGGATTTATATGGGACGGGGGAGAAAAGGAAGCAAAAAATCTGAAGAAGATCGGCAGCAGAAAATACAACGTGCTTTTTTTGGACGGCGCGCATGAAAATTTCGATCTTCTTGCGAAATATCCCGTTGTTGACTGGAACGGCGGAAAAGCGGGGCACATCAGCGGGAATCTGTATCACCTTCTCCGCGGGGAGATTTATAAAATTGAAGGAAAAACCTGCTTTGTCTTCGGCGGCGGAGAGAGCGCCGACAAACAGATCCGCATGGAAGCGGGGAAATGGTGGCCCTGCGAGATGCCGACGATTGAGGAAATGCGCACAGGCGTGGACAATCTGAAAGATGCGGGCATGCAGGTGGACTACGTCCTCACGCACGAGCCGCCGCCGCGGGTGACCGGCACCGGGCCGGTGGAAAACCGGAACCAGCTGGAGGCCTTTTTCGAGCAAATTACAAAACAGGTCAAATACCAGAAATGGTTTTTCGGATACTTACATATCGACCGCAAGATCACCTATAAGAATTTTGCCGTGTTTCAGCGGCTTCTGCCCGTGGAAAACGTGGCGCCGAAGCACCATTTTTTGCAAAAAGTGCGCAACGGATAAAAAAACAGGCCCCCGGAAGGGGGCCTGTTTTTGCGCGGTTCTGCTATTTCATAGATTCCGCAAGCTTCATGAGCTGATCTTTTGAAAGATTCTGTGCGTCGATGCCGATCCCGATTCCGCCCGCTTCCCATTCGAGTCTATTTCCACCGGTGAGCACGGCAGCATGGCCGTTCACGGCCGTTTTTTCCACCGTATCGTCCGTAGCAACCGTCACGAATACGTTATGCTCGTCATTTTTGCGCTCCTGCACGGTAATCCGGCTGGAGCCATTCGTATAGTGCAGGTTGATATACTCCAGTTTGCCGTCGTCACTCTTGTAAAAGCCTGCATTCTCAAACGCGTATCCCGCGGGGAGGGTCTTCGGGAGCAGCGGCCGGACAGAAAGCTTTGAAACGACTTTACTCAGGTCTGTCTCTTCCACCATACCGACGTCATCCATTTCGATTCCGGTGGCCCCGACACAATTGCCCTTCGCATCGTAGATTTCCGTAGGTCCGTTGGGCTTGCCCGTAATCGGTTTGCCATATTTATCGTATTTGCCGCTGTGGTCGCCGGAATCTTTCACTTCGTCGAGACTGAGGCGTACGACGGCGGTGTGCCCGAGGTTGATATACTGAAGGAAATCTCTGGCTGCGGCCTGGGCGTACGCGGTCTGCGAGAAGCCGATCAGGCAGACGAGGCACGCGGCCGCTGCCGTCCAGCGGATCGATTTTGCCCGACGGGAGATGCCGGAGCGGCGCCGGAACTCCCGCTTCATTGTCTTTTTCTCAAATGCGGAAAGCGGTTCCGCAGTATAGTCCTCCGGATTCACCTGCGCGTCGTTCAGCGCATCATATATGCTGCTCATAAATTTGCCTCCTTCAGGCTTTTCAGCTTTTTCCGGTCCCGGGAAAGCCGGTTGTACAGGGCAGAAACCTTGATGTTCCGCTGTTTGGCGAGCAGTTCGGCCGGCTGGCCTTCGACGTAGCGCCCCCAGAAAAGCTTTCGGTCGTCTTCGGAAAGATGCTCCAGCAGCGACTGCGTTTCCGCGTCGATTTCGTCGGCCAGAACCGTCTCCTCGGGATTCCCGCTCTCACTTGGTTCTTCCCCGGTCAAAGGGGCTTCGGTGAGCGTGCGGGCCCGGCGGCGTTTGAAATCGATTGACTTATACTTGCATACCGCGGCAAGCCAGGCGGGGAAAGTGCTCCTTTCGGGGTCGAAATCTTCGGAATGTTCCCATATGGTCAGCAGAATGTCGTTTACGCATTCTCCGCAGTCGTCCGGAAACGCGGCAAGATGCCTGTGCACGACCGCTTTGATCAGCCCGCCGTAGGTGTCGATGACATAATCAAGAGCGGACTCGTCCTTTCGCTTCAGCAGACCGATGAAATTTTGATCGTTTGCTTTTTTCCCAAACAATGCAACATCTCCTTTTGCCGTTCCTGCAATTTAAGGCGCCTATTTGTATATTCGCAGACGGAGAGGCAAATCTATCCGATTTTCCGGATTTTTTCATCCGGTCAAAAGTAAGCAGCCCGGGAACCGCAAGGTCCCGGGCTGGTGCTTAATCATTACGTTCCCGAAAAAGCTGGTTCACTTCCGCGCGCAGTCCGCGGCTGGGGAGTGCACCGAGCTCCGGGTCGTCCCGGAGAATCTGCCGGGCGGCTTCCTGCGCCTGCCGCAGAATTTCAAGGTCCGTCATCATATCCGCGATTTTCAGCTCGGGCAGGCCGTGCTGCCGCTGTCCGAAGAAATCGCCGGGCCCCCGCAGACGAAGGTCTTCGTCAGCAATCCGGAATCCGTCGGAGGTGGAGCACATTGCCTTCATGCGGGCTTCGGCCTCCGGGTTCCGAGCGTCCGAAATCAGGATGCAGGCCGAAGGGATTTTCCCTCTGCCCACGCGCCCCCGTAGCTGGTGAAGCTGGGAAAGGCCGTAGCGCTCAGCGTTCTCGATCAGAATCACGGAAGCGTTCGGAACGTCCACGCCGACCTCTACCACGGTGGTGGAGACCAGCGCGTCGATCTTTCCCTGTGTGAAGCGCTCCATGACGTCTTCCTTTTCGCGGGGCTTCATTTTACCGTGCAGCCGGCCGATCCGAAAGCCGGGCAGCCACTCGGCTTCCACGCGGCGGGCGTATTCCTCCACGCTGGCGGTGTCGTTTACGCCTTCCTCGATGCTTGGGCAGACGATATAGCACTGCTGGCCCTGCTCCAGCTTTTTGCGGATAAAGCCGAACGCGCGCACGCGTTTGTCGGAGGTGACGGCATAGGTTGCGATTTTCTGCCGCCCCGGAGGGAGTTCGTCGATGACGGAGCAGTCGAGGTCGCCGTAAATGGTCAGCGCCAGCGTGCGCGGGATCGGCGTTGCGCTCATGACCAGCAGGTGGGGCAGGTCTCCTTTCGCGGTCAGAGCGGCGCGCTGGGCGACGCCGAAGCGGTGCTGCTCGTCGGTGACTACCAGACCCAGCTTCCGGAAAGAGACATCCCCCGAGAGCAGAGCGTGTGTTCCGATCACCAGTCCGGTTTCCCCGGAGGCGAGGCCTTCGCGCACCTTCCGTTTCTGCACCGCCGTAAGGGAGCCGGTCAGCAGCGCAACCCGGATTCCGGCAGGCTCCAGCAGGCCCGAAAGGGTCTGGAAGTGCTGCCGCGCGAGAAGCTCCGTAGGTGCCATCAGGGCTGCCTGCAGGCCATTTTCCACGGCGGAGTAGCAGAGGGCGGCGGCTACGGCCGTTTTTCCGCTGCCGACGTCCCCCTGCACCAGACGGCGCATCGGGTGCGGCCCGGTCATATCCGCCATAGCTTCGCGTACGGCCCGTTTCTGGGCCCCTGTGAGCCCGAACGGAAGCAGGCGGAGGAATTCCTCCGTGC
>JAEWRF010000054.1 GCA_023460155.1 Bacillota bacterium
GTCTTTCCCTCAGGCACAGGAACTTTATGCTCGTTAAGGATCGCTTTGGTAAGCTGCTTGTTTGAAGAAATATCCGCACAGATGCAGGAGGTCTGGTCCGTCAGCGTCGATTCCACCAGATGGCCGTACTTCCCGTAGCCCAGCCGGATCAGGCTTTCGTGGCCGATCCGTGTCACCGGGATGCCCCTTTTTTTCGCCTCGGCCGCAATGGCCGATGTGCTGGGGCCAAGATCCGCTTCGACGGAAATTTTTCTGAGATAGTCGAGAAAGTCCGAAACGCGGACCGCCTGATTTTTCAGGAAACAGTTGAAAAGGAAAACCGCCGCCCTGCCGCATTCGATGCCGCAGACCTCGTTCTCGTATTGATATACCATGTAATAAAGGGACGGCTCCTCCAGAACCCGGGTTTTGCCAAAGCTGACGTTATAGCCCAGCATGGCCTGCATTTCCAGAATCGTGTGTTCCAGGACATGCCCCATATAGGTTCCCTCGTTCAGCCGCTCCAGAAAGCCGCCCTCGTAGCCGAGGCTGCAGCAGTTGGTTTTCAGCCCGGGGAACCCCGCGAGCAGCTTTTCGTGAAAGCCGGGAATGTCCTTGGTCGGGATGGTGCCGTATTTGCCAATATCCACCACCATCCGGATCACCGGCTTGTGGCTGTAAATGTTTCTGCCCCGATAAACGGTGCAGTCAGTGACTCGTATGATTTCGTTTTTCATCGCTCAAACGCAAAACCTTTCTGCTTTTCAGTTCAAATCCGTATCCCTGCGGCAGGGCATGCACCGTTACACCGGTGATGGAGAGAATCTCATCAGGCCGAAGCTCCGAAACGTTGGAGCTTTGGATCGTGGTGCCGTCGATGACGGTGACGGCGTTGGAACCGATCACCTCAAAGTGCAGGTCCGGATACAGCTTGATCGCCGTATCCTCGTCGATCCCGATCCCGAGGGCATCCGGATTCTCCGCCACGCCGCAGAGAAGCCGTCCGAACCGTCCGCGCTGGTCAAAATGCTGATCGACAATCACGCCGGAAAGCAGCCCGAGACCCGGCGCCATTTTCAAGGTGCATTTCCGCGCGGGTTCGTTGTCGTTCCCCTGTACCACCATCGTGGAGGTCATTGCCGAGGCGCCCGCGCTGGTCCCCATTACGATGCCCCCCGAGCGGTACAGGCTTCGGAGCTCTTCTCCGACTCGTGTCCCGCCCAGGATGCTCGTGATGCGGAGCTGGTCTCCGCCGGTGAAAAAAACACATTTTGACTGCCGAACCGCATCGCAGTTTTCCGGACGATTTGCCTGTTCCCTGCTGCCGATGTCCAGAATCCGGATTTTTTTGACCCCGAGCTTTCCGAACACTTCCCGGTAATTCCGCCCAACCTCCTGCGGGTGCTCCGTAGCCGTCGTGAGGACGGTCAGAAAGTCCGTTTCCGAGATCATCTGCGGAACCTGCTTTAAAATCAGGCTCTCTCCGGTCTTATCCTCCGCCCCTCCGATAATGATCAGATACCCACCGGCGGATTCATCCATGCGAGCCGCCTCCCGCTTCTCCGGCCGCGGGACCAACATTCTGCTGCCATTCGAATTTCTTGAGCAAATTCAATCTTTTATCCCTTTCCGGCAATATTTTAAAATAGTTTCCGCACAGACTGCGGTTTTTATACTTCTCCCCATTCTGTGCCAAAAAGGCCTTCGGCTTTGTAATTCCATGCAGATTGAGTTATAATAAAACCAATCCGTCCCGCCCCGGGCGGCTATTTCAATCACGGAAAGGCACCTGCCGAATGAAAAGAATACTGCTGATTATCAACCCCGTCGCGGGGAAATCACGGATCAAGGTCCGGTCGGCTCCGATCGGGGAATGGTTTGCGAAAAAAGGGTATACCGCGACCCTGCTTCAAACCGCCGGCAAGGGCGACGCGAAGGATTTTGTTCTGCAATACGCGGCGGAAAATGACGCGGTGGTCTGCTGCGGGGGTGACGGAACCCTGAATGAAGTCATTTCCGGCATGATCGAATCCGGATTTCAAAAGCCGATCGGCTACCTGCCCGCCGGTACCACCAACGATATGGCGAGGACGCTCCGGCTGCCTTCCAACCTTAAAAAAGCGGCTGCCGTTGTCATGAACGGACAGCCTGAGGAGCAGGATATCGGCAATTTTAACGGCGTGCGGATTTTTTCCTACATTGCCTCCTTCGGCGCCTTTACGAAAGTATCTTACGCCACCCCGCAGTGGCTTAAAAATCGCTTCGGTCACCTGGCATATGTTCTGGACGGGATTCGGGATGCGGGAAGCATCCGACCGCACCGGCTGAGCGTCGTCTCCGACGAACTGGAGGAGGAAGGCGACTATGTCTTCGGGAGCATCTCCAATTCCTCCTCCATTGGGGGAACCATCCGGCTCAAAAGTGCGGACGTCAGTCTGAACGACGGAAAATTCGAGGTTCTGCTGATTCGGAATCCCCAGAATATTCTGGAACTGCGCCGAATCTTCTATGACCTGATCCATCAGCGATTCCAGCGAAACCGAAACATCCGGTTTTTCCACACGAAGAAGATCCAATTCCGGTTTCAGGAGGAAACAGACTGGACGGTGGACGGGGAATATGCCGGACAGCCGAAGGAAGTCGCCATTGAAGCGCTGCACGGCGCCGTTCGAATTATCCGGAAGGCATAAAAAAACAGACCGAATCGCTCAGATTCGGCCTTAAATTTTAAATATGGAGAAATTGAATATGAAAAAGAAAATAGGAATCGTCCTGATCGTCCTCGCTGCCGCTGTGCTGCTCTTTGCGGGCTATACGGCGTTCCTCGCGCCGAAAGCGCAGGGCGGAACAAAAACGGTGACCGTACAGGTTGTAGCCGCGGATAAGGGAATCAACCGTTCCTTTCGCTACATAACAAGCAGCTCGACGCTGGCCCAGCTTCTGAAAGAAAAGCAAACGGAACTGAAGACGGAAACCAAAAGCAGTCAGTACGGAGATTTCGTAAACGGACTGATCGGCGTGGAAGCGGACCCCTCCAAGGAATTTTTTAACATTAAGGTGGACGGAAAGGACGCGGCGGTGGGCGTTTCCCAGATCCCTGTGGAAAACGGAAAGACGTACACGTTTACGCTCACCGCTTTGAAATAAGCACGGGGGACTCAGGGCTCGCCGGCAAAGCGGTAGCCGATTCCCACCTCCGTGTGAATATACCGCGGCTTCGTCGGGTCCTTTTCCAGTTTTCTGCGGATATTCGCCATAAACACCCGAAGGGATTGGGCGTCGCTGTCAAGGTAGGACCCCCACACCTCCTTCAGGATATAGCTGTGGGTGAGAACTCGGCCTGAATTTTTGATCAGAAGCGCGAGGATACTGAACTCCATTGGCGTAAAATGGATTTCCTCTCCGTCCAGAAGAACCTGATGACGCTCAAGATCCACCTTCAGGCTTCCCGTACTGAAAACCTGCTGCGGCTTTTCCTCCGGGGCAACCCCGGTATGACGGAGAATGACACGGATGCGCGCCAGCAGTTCGCTGACGCTGAACGGTTTTGTCAGGTAATCGTCCGCTCCCGCATCGAGTGCTTCCACCTTTTCCCGGTCCTGATCCCGCGCCGATACCACAATGATGGGCATATTGGAAAATGCCCTGACCTTACGGATGATTTCAAGGCCGTCCATATCCGGAAGCCCCAGGTCAAGAATAATGATATCCGGGTGCTCCGAGGCAATCAGGCTGACCGCCTGATTGCCGTTTTCGGCTTCCAGGGTATTATACCCGTGACTTTGCAGGGCGAGCTGGATCAGGGAGCGAATCTGCCGGTCGTCCTCTACCACAAGAAAAAGTCGATTCATGGACGGGCTGCCCCTTTCAAAGACAAATCGCGGGGCCGAACGAGCTTCCCTGAAAGAACGCAGAAACGCCCGTCCCCCGCCGTATGCCATCATTATAGCACACTTCAGAAACATGCGGCAAACGGCAGCTACATTTTGTCCAAACCCGCGGCGGATGTTGAACAGCGGAAAAATCCGTGCTAAAATATGGAGTAGACATCTTTTTCTGCGGCAAGTAAAAAAGCGGCTCCGCCCCGGGTTCCGAGGCAGACGACAGGAGTTAAAATGATTAAGGAAAATCAGAGAATCCTCAATGCGATGCTTGCGGTTCTGGACGCGTGCTGCTGCATTATCTCCATGGTTTTGGCCTTTTATCTGTATTTCAGCATTTACCGGGGAGATTCTTATATCGGGCTGGATTACTACATCCGTCTGATGCTTTTCATCATACCGATTTATTTTTTCATTTACAATTACCTTGGCCTGCACGATTCTTTCCGAAGCAAAGCGCTGATTCAGGAAACGGGGAAAATCTTTCAAGCGAACACCATCGGCGTCATATTCATTTTCGTGCTGGTGTTTTTTCTGAAGGAAGTGGATATTTCCCGCCCGGTCATCCTGCTGTTCGGCCTTTTTGACATTGCCACCACCTCGCTGTTCCGGATTGTTCTTCGTATGATTCTTCGGAATATGCGGAAAAAAGGCTACAATGTCAAGCACATCCTGATGGTTGGATGGAATGAAGTATCGGAGGAATTTTTCCACCGCGTGACGGCAAACCGCCGCCTCGGATTCGATATTTTCGGATATTTCGGCAGCGATGCCTCCGCCTCGAAGTGTTCCGCCCCTCTCCTCGGCTCTCTTGAGGAGCTTGGCCCATATCTGAACGCCAACAAAGGGGTAGACGAGGTTATCATTTCCCTGGATTACACCGAGTTCGGCCTGCTGGAAGGCATCATTGAGCTGTGCGAAAAGGAAGGCGTTAAGACCAGCCTTCTTCCGTTCTATACGAAGTACCTCCCCGCAAGACCCGCCATCGACGATGTGGAGGGGCTGCCCCTCATCAATATCCGCAAAATCCCGCTGGACAATTTCCTCCTCGCTTTCAGCAAGCGAAGTTTTGATCTATTGGCCTCGTTTCTGGCGCTTCTGCTGCTTTCCCCGTTCCTGCTGATTACGGCGATCGGGGTAAAGCTTACCTCGCCCGGCCCGGTAATTTACCGGCAGGAGCGAATCGGGCGGAACAAAAAGACGTTCGTGATGTACAAATTCCGTTCCATGCGCACGGAACAGGATGGATCTGACCTGACCACCTGGGGCACAAAAAGCGATGACCGGCGCACGAAGTTCGGGTCGTTTATCCGGAAATGCAGCATCGACGAGCTTCCGCAGCTTTTTAACGTTTTGAAAGGGGACATGAGCCTTGTTGGGCCGCGTCCCGAACGGCCCTTCTTTGTAGAGCAATTCCGGGAAAAGATTCCGCTCTATATGGTCAAGCACTTTGTAAGGCCCGGTATTACAGGCTGGGCGCAGATCAACGGCTGGCGAGGCGACACCTCGATTGAGGAACGCATCAAATGCGACATTTATTACATAGAAAACTGGACCTTTCTTTTTGATATCAAAATTCTGCTGCTGACCGTATTCCGCGGTTTTGTCAATCACAGCGAAACGCTGTAATTGACGGCCGCCGTTATGGCACAGAAAAGCAGCCCCCGGAAAATTTTTCCGGGGGCTGCTGATTTTTTGTTCAGCCGGTTATTCCAGTTCAAAAGCCCCGGTATAAAGCTGATAGTAGTTTCCTTTTTCTGCAATCAGAGCGTTGTGGCTGCCGCGCTCAATAATGTGTCCATGGTCAAGAACCATAATGACGTCTGAATTCTGGACGGTGGACAGTCGGTGCGCAATCACGAACACGGTTCTGCCCCTCATCAGCGCGTCCATCCCCTTCTGAACGATCGCCTCGGTGCGGGTATCGATGGAAGAGGTCGCCTCATCCAGTATCATGACCGGCGGATCGGCCACCGCCGCGCGGGCGATGGAAATCAGCTGCCGCTGGCCCTGAGAAAGCCCGCTGCCGTCTCCTTCGAGCACCGTGCTGTAACCGCTCGGAAGCATGCGAATGAACCCGTCGGCGTTGGCGAGCTTCGCGGCGGCGATGCACTCTTCATCGGTCGCATCCAGCTTGCCGTAGCGGATGTTATCCATTACGGTACCTGTGAAAAGGTTGACGTCCTGCAGAACGACGCCGAGAGACCGCCGCAGATCCGCTTTTTTGATCTTATTGATGTTGATGTCGTCATAGCGGATTTTTCCATCGGCAATATCGTAGAATCGGTTGATCAGGTTTGTAATGGTTGTTTTTCCCGCCCCGGTCGCTCCGACAAAGGCAACCTTCTGACCGGGCTCCGCATACAGGCTGATGTCATGGAGAACCGTCTTGCCCTCCTCATAGCCGAAATCCACATCGAAAAGTCGGATTTCGCCTTTCAGCGGCGTATACGTGACGGCTCCGTCGCCGTGAGGATGCTTCCATGCCCACAGGTCGGTGCGCTCCTCACACTCGGTGAGTTCTCCGTTTACTTCCTTCGCGTTGACAAGGGTGACGTAACCGTCGTCCGTCTCGCTGGGTTCGTCCAGCAGCTCGAAAATACGGGATGCGCCGGCAAGGGCCATGATAACCAGATTGATTTGCTGGGAAACCTGCCCGATCGGATTGACAAACGCGCGGGAAAGCGTGAGGAACGAGGCGATAGTGCCGATCGTCAGGACTCCGACGCCGGTCAGTCCGAGATTGGGAGCCCCGGATATTCCAAGCGCACCGCCGATCACAGCAAGAAGAACATACAGAATGTAGCCCATGCTGAACAGAATCGGCATCAGGATATTGCTGTATTTGTTCGCCTGGGTCGAGCAGTAGCAAAGCTCGTCGTTCTCCTTATCAAAAGCCTCCTTGGCTTCTTCCTCATGGCAGAACACCTTGACGACCTTCTGGCCGTTGATCATCTCTTCGATAAAGCCGTTGACCGTGCCGAGCTTATCCTGCTGGCGGACAAAAAATCCGCTGCTTTTTCCGGCTATCGTTTTGATTACCTTCATAATAAGGAACGTAAAAATAACCACGAAAAGAGTCAGCCCAACGCTGAGGTAAAGCATTGCGCAGAAGACCGACACCACCGTAACCAGCGAGGCGAACATCTGCGGCAGACTTTGGGAAATCATCTGGCGGAGAGCATCGGTATCGTTGGTGTAGCGGCTCATGACGTCGCCGTGCGAATGGGTATCGAAATACCGGATCGGCAGACTCTGCATGTGCGTAAACATCGTGTCCCTGATCTTTTTCAGGGTTCCCTGTTCGATGATCACCATGGTGCGGTTGTAGAACAGAGTCGCGAGAACCCCGACCAAAAGGAAGGTGCTCATGAGCAGGATGGCCTTGAGAAGGCCGGAAAAGTCATTGGATTTGTTCAGCAGAAGCGGCGTGATGTAATCATCGATCAGCCGCTGGATAAAGAGCGAAGACGCGGCGCTGGCAACCGAGCTTAAAAGGATGCAGACAACGACAAAAATCAGCCTGCCCCTGTACTCCGCCATATAGGAAAACAGCCGTTTCACAGTGCCGGGCTTGAACCGCCGGATCTGAGGCTTCCCGTGGGGCGGCATCTTCGCCGCGGAGGATTTCTGCGCTGAATTACTCATGGATCGAACCTCCGTTCTGAGATTCATATACTTCTCTGTAGATGGTGCAGGTTTTCAGAAGCTCTTCGTGCGTACCGACCGCGTTGACCTTGCCGTCGTCCAGCACAATAATTTTGTCGGCTTCCTGAACGGACGAAACCCGCTGGGCAATAATAATCTTTGTAGTATTCGGGATTTCTTCCTGAAAGGCTTTACGGATCAGCGCGTCGGTCTTGGTATCAACCGCGCTGGTGGAATCGTCCATGATCAGGATTTTAGGCTTTCTCAGCAGAGCGCGCGCGATGCAGAGCCGCTGCTTCTGACCGCCGGAAACATTGGTACCGCCCTGCTCGATGTACGTGTCGTACTGCTCGGGAAACTCCCGGATGAACCCGTCCGCCTGCGCGAGTTTGCAGACCTTCACAATTTCCTCATCGGTCGCGTTTTCGTCGCCCCAGCGGAGATTTTCCTTAATGGTGCCGGAAAAAAGCACGTTCTTCTGGAGCACCATTGCGACTTCGCGGCGAAGGGATTCCAGATCGTAATCCTTTACGTCGACTCCGCCGACCAGAACCCTTCCCTTTGAAGCGTCATACAGGCGCGGAATCAGCTGCACAAGGCTGGATTTGGAAGATCCGGTACCGCCGAGAATGCCGACCGTTTCGCCGGACTTGATCGAAAGGTTAATCTCGTCGAGGACGGGCTTATCTGCCTTTTTGGCATAGGAAAACATCACGTTTTCGAAGACAATGGAGCCGTCCTTTACCTCACCGATCGGGTTTTCCCCGTTGTGGATGTCGCTTTTTTCATCGATCACCTCAATGATGCGTTCCGCGGAGGCACGGGAAATCGTGATCATAACAAACACCATGGAAAGCATCATCAGGCTCATCAGGACCTGTATCGTATAGGTAATCAGACTCATGAACTGGCCCGTCGAAAGACCGAGGGCTGGATTGTTCCCGCTCGCGACGATGGCGCGCGCGCCAAGCCAGGAAATCAGCATCATGCAGGTGTAAATGCTCAACTGCATCAGCGGCATATTGTATGCAATGCGTTTTTCCGCCTTGACAAAATCATTGAAAATGTTCTGGGAAATCCCCGCGAACTTCTCTTCCTCATGGCTCTCTCTTGTGTAGGACTTCACCACGCGGATGCCGAGGAGATTCTCCTCTACCACGCGGTTGAGCTTGTCGTAGATGCGGAACACACGTTGGAAAATCGGGTGTACGCTGCCCATAATGTAAAACAGCCCAACGCCGAGGACTGGAATAACGCAAAGAAACACCATGGAAAGCTTTTGATTGATGCTAAAGGAAGCCGCCAGGCAGAAAATGAGCATGGCAGGCGACCGGATAGCCATACGCAGAATCATCTGGTAGGCGAACTGTACGTTGGTCACATCGGTAGTCAGACGGGTGACAAGGCTCGCCGTAGAAAATTTATCGATATTGGAAAATGAAAAGTTCTGCACGTTATAGTACATATCCTGCCGAAGATTCCGCGCGAGGCCGGAAGACGAAATTGCCGCGCTCCGTCCGGACATTGAGCCGAACGCCAGCGCCAACAAAGCTGCAAAAAGCAGCACCGCCCCCATTCGGATGACATACCCCATATCTTTGCCGTCGATTCCCTCGTCGATCAGGGAAGCCATCAGCATCGGGATTACTACATCCATTGCCGCTTCCAGGACCGCGAAAATCGGCGCGAGAATCGTATCCTTTTTGTATTGCCGCACGCTTCTCGCTAATTTTTTAATCATAAAAAGCCTCCTTGCTGCTTGCACCGACTCCATTGATGCTGCCGGAACTATTTCAGGTTTGTTTTCATTCTTTGTATATAGTCAAGCAGAGTATCCTGCTCGTCTTCGGAAAAGCCTTTTGTGAGCGTCTGCTCAAAACAGACGGCATACTCGTGCATCTCATCGCTGACCTCCAGCGCCATCGGGGTGAGCACGATCTTTTTCAGCCGGGCATCCTGAGCCACTTTCTCTCTTTGAATGAATCCCTTCCGTTCCATCAGATTCAGGACTTTGGAGGCAGTGGATCGGGTAATCCCGAACTGTGTTTCCAGATCCTTCTGAAAAATATCTTTTTCCCGGTTTCTCGAAAGGTAAATGATAATCCACCCGTTCGTTCCGGTAGCGCTTTCAATCTGTTTCCGGCGCGGCGAATTTTCGAAGTGACGCATGATGAGATTGTTCAGAGACCGAAGTTCCTTGCCCACCGCCCGCTCCATTATCATCCACCCCTTTCTAAATTGTTTGACGTACAACATTATAGCGGCACAAATTTTTAACGTCAATAGAATTCACAAATTTGTTACAATTCAATCGCATCTTCCAGATTCTGCACAAAATATTTTTTCCGTGAACCTCTTTTTGCAGCGTAAATGGTACCGGGAATCCGAACACCAAACGGCTTCGCGGGGTAAAAGCTGTGTGTGCAAACAAGGCTGCGCGTTTGATTAAGCAAACGTTCAACAGATAAAGCAGCAGCCGGTCTCCGAATTTCGGGTAACCGGCTGCTGCTGTTTTGAACCCCTATTTCAATAAGAACGATGAGAGCAAACTCTTACTCCTGTGCATGTTCGTTCAGTTTTTCAAAATCTCCGCTCAGAAGGTCCGGCAGGCACTCCCTGATTTTCTCATCGGGCCAGTTCCACCACTGAAGCTTCTCCAGCTTCTCAATCGTTTCCGGGTCATACCGCTTCCGGATTTCGCGAGCCGGTACACCGCCGACGATGGCATAGGGCGGAACATCTTTGGTAACCACCGCGCGGGTGCCTACGATTGCCCCGTCGCCGATGTGCACCCCTTGCAGGATCACGGCCTCATAGCCGATCCAGACGTCGTTTCCGATCACGATGTCGCCCTTGTTGTCCCACGCCTGCGTGATGTTTTCCCATTTCAGGCCCCATTCGCCGGGTAAAATCGGAAACGGGTAAGTGGAAAGGGAGCCCAGCGTATGATTGGAGCTGGTAAAAAGGAACTTTGCTCCGCAGGCGATGGAGCAGAACTTCCCGATGATTAGTCTGTCGTGGTTGATCGGATAGTGGTACAGAACATTGTTCTTTTCGAACAGTGCCGGATCGCCTACAAAATCATTATAAATGGTGTAGTCCCCGACGATGATGTCCGGGTCCCTCACAACATTCTTTAGATAGACCGATTCATGGTCGCCTCTGGGATAAACTTTATTTGCCGAAACAGTCATATTAATTTCTCCTTAATAAGAATTTTAATCATTGACTATTCCGGCTGCTGCAATGCAGAGCCTCACAGGATCATCCCTCTTCTATTTTATTGATTTACTGCATTTCTATTGAATGCCCAGCTCATCCATCTTCTGCCGCAGCTTCAGAAAATCCTCAAACGCGGAAGGTTTGTTGTTCGGATTTCGCAGCAGCGCGGCCGGATGCAGAGTTGCCGTCATCAGCACGCCGCCTTTTTCGAAGAATTCCCCATGCTCTTTCGAGATTTTGAAGTCCGGACGAATAATTTTCATCGCAGCGATACGCCCGAGGCAGACGATGATTTTCGGGCGCATCAGCGCCACCTGGTTGCGCAGCCAGCCAATGCAAAGTTCCTGCTCCTCCGGAAGCGGATCGCGGTTTTTCGGCGGTCTGCATTTCACGATGTTCCCTATATATATGTTTTTGTTCCGGTCGAGGTCGACGGCATCCAGCATTTTGTCAAGGAGCTGCCCGCTGCGCCCTACAAACGGCTTGCCCTGCAGATCCTCCTGCTCGCCCGGCCCTTCCCCGACGAACAGAACGCCCGCCTCATGGTTTCCGGCGCCGAACACCACCTGGGTGCGCCCTTCGCACAGGCCGCATTTCCGGCAGCTGAGGCATTCCCGCTCCAGTTCATCCCACGTCTGATACAATCCGCCACCGCCTTTCTTTCTTCATGTATGTATTATACCATAAACAAGGCGGCACGAAAAGCGTCAGACGGCAGTTTCCGCGGGTGCGGACTTCCGAAAGGAATCGTGAGTTTTCAGGACGTAGGAAATTCCGGCCAACGCCAAAACACAGACGACCGCTTCGCACAGCCACATCCCGCCGTATTTGATAACAAGCACGCTGCTCGCGTCCATTACGGTATGAGCCGCTACCGCAAGAACATAATACAGCGCGGTCTTATGCTCATTCACACCCCGGAAAATCAAAACGCTTTCAAACAGGTGAAACAGTACCGCGGAAACCCGCTCCCAAATGGAAATGAAAAGCACGGTGGGCGTCAAAGTCAGAATGGCGGAAAGAATCGCCTTTGAGGAGGAAGGCGGCAAAGCGGCTGTCGCCGCCTGAAAGGTTCCGGAGTTGATCATCACCGCATAAATCAGGTTGTTGATCTGTGTCAGCCCGACAATCATTACCACTTCGCAAAAGCCGTGGCCCAGCCCGAACGATACCGCATCCCGGAACGAGCGCTGCTTTTTCAGGAAAAATCGCACGCACACAAGCCTTGCCGTCTCTTCAAACAGCCCCGCGGTAAACGCCAGAACAAGCGCGTAAGGAACCGTGTTTTCCGCGAATGCCCGAAACCAGCCGGTGGTGCTGATTGCCTGCAGAATCGGAACCCGAATGCAGATCTGGGAGACAAAGAATGCCGCAAGCCCCAGAAGGACCGGTTTGACGGAAAGTTTTTTCTTCCAGCACATGACAATAAGAAACACGATGGGAAAAACCAGGGTTGCGGCAAGGCAGACATACAGCCATGCCATAACGGAACCGGATATCATAAAAAAATCCCCTCTCTGAAATTCTGCGGTCAGTCGTCGGACCGGTTGGTCCGGCAGAACAGCAGAAAAGAATAAACCGCGGGTACAACCGCCGCAACAGCGGTGCCGGCAATTATAGCCCACGTTATTTTCAGCAACCCAGAAACGGCGATCAGAAGTCCCGCCAGAATCCAGAACTTTCCGGCAAACCGGTGGGTTTTCCGCCAGTTTTCCTCGCTCGCCAGCGTCCACGGCAGCCGAATTCCCATACTATAATTGAATTTGCATTTCGGCAGATAATTTCCCATCAGGATGAAGAGCAGCCCAACCAGCGGAAGAGTCAGCTCCGCCACATTAAAGGAAAAACCGACCGCCTGAAAAACGGTTGCAAATTCGCATACAAAGGTAATAATCAACACGCCCCAGCGGCTGACCGCCTTCATCTGCGGAGAATGGTCGATGTTCTGCCGTCTCGGGTCAAAACGGAACGCGAGATTTACGAGCAGGATCACCCCGAGCATCATCGCCGGAACGCCAAATGCGGCAAAAGTCTTCGAAGCATAGCCGTTCGGCTGACCCGCTGCATTCCAGTGAACCGCGACGGTTTCCGGAAGACGGGAATAGAACGCCGCCGAGATCAGAAACGGAACAACCGCCAGAGTCCAATACAGGTATTCGGAAAATTTATGTTTCACTTTGATCCCTCTATTTCATAAAATCCTGAAACCAGTTTAAAACTTCCTCAAAAACCGAAAGATTCAGGTCATAGTAAATATACTTCCCTTCATGGCGGTCGGAAATCAGATCCGCGCTTTTGAGGACGGACAGATGATGGGAGACCGTAGCGCCGGACATCTGGAAATGGGCGCCGATCTCCCCCGCGGATAGGGATTCCCCTCGAAGAAGCTTTAAAATTTCCCTCCGGGTCGGGTCGGACAGCGCCTTGAAGGTTTCCGGCAGCGGCATTTTCTTCTTTCCTTTCCTCATTTAGATATTTATCGAAATGTATCATATCCGTTCCCGCATGCTTTGTCAAGTCCCCGGTAAAAATTTCCGGAACCTCCCGATTGTTTTAAGACGGAACCTTTTGGATTTTCAGGTTGTCTTTTTCCTTAGAATCGGTTATAATATTATATCGTCGGAGCTTTCTGCTGAATTTTTGAAAGATTCCGGTAAAAAGCAAGGCAGAAATGCATGCAATAGGATATGCGGCCGGGCGGGCTCTGTACGGCGGAGTGCCGCGAACCATGTCAGGCGGGGAACCGAGCAGCATTAAGCGGATTGCCCCGTGCGATGCAGTCGGTCTGTTCGTCCGCATATCCAATTGCATGAATGCCGCGGGAAAGCGGTCTGTCTTGCTTTCCATTTGCCATGAAAGGCGGTGAACGCGGGTGTACCAGGTGCTTTATCGGAAGTGGAGGCCGAAGGCCTTTGCCGATGTTGTCGGTCAGCCGCAGGTGACGCGCACCCTGCGCAGCGAGCTGAGTGCAGGGCGCGCCGCTCACGCCTATCTTTTCACCGGAAGCCGCGGAACCGGAAAAACCACCTGCGCCAAGATTCTGGCAAAAGCGGTCAACTGCCTTAATCCCGTGGACGGCGACCCCTGCGGGCAGTGCGAAATCTGCCGAGGCATTGACAGCGGCAGCGTGATGGACGTTGTGGAAATCGACGCCGCAAGCAACAACGGTGTGGAAAACATCCGAACCCTGCGCGAAGAAGCGAATTTCACCCCGGCCTCCGCAAAATACCGGGTCTACATCATCGATGAAGTTCACATGCTATCAGTCGGCGCGTTCAACGCTCTCTTGAAAACGTTGGAGGAACCGCCCGCTCATGTGATCTTTATCCTCGCCACCACGGAAGTGCACAAGCTGCCGGCTACGATTCTTTCACGCTGTCAGCGGTTTGATTTCCGGCGGATTCCGCCGCAGGATATTGCGGACCGTCTCTCTTATGTTGCGGAACAGGAAGGGGCCTCGCTTGATCCGCAGGCCGCCCTGCTGCTTGCCCGACTTGCGGATGGGGCTCTGCGCGACGCACTGTCGCTTCTGGACCAGTGCCTCGGACGGAGTAAAGCCGTCACGGAGGAAGTCGTCGCGGAAGCTGCCGGACTTGTGGGACGGGAGCACCTGTTCCAGCTGACCGACACGTTTCTTCATCAGGATTCCGCCGCAGCGCTTGCGTTGGTGGACAGCCTTTACGGTGCGTCGAAGGACATGGCCCGGCTGTGTGAGGAGCTTTCTTCCCATCTGCGCGGGCTGATGCTCATCAAGACCATGAAAGATGCGCGCGCGGTGCTGACCGTGACCGATTCCGAGTATGCAGCGATGGAAAAGCAGGCTCTCTCCATTCCGTTGGAAACAATTCTGCACGCGCTGGACACAATGCAGGAAACACTGGAAAAGATCAGCCGCGGCGGTGACCGCAGGATCGAATTCGAGATGGCGGTGATCCGCCTCTGCACCCCCCGGCTGGACGTCACGCCGGCTGCCCTTCTCCGGCGTATCGAAGTTCTGGAACAGGGGGTCCGTCCGGCGCAGGCTTCCGCCTCCCCGCCCGCTCTCTCTTCCAAACGGACAAAGACGGCCGCACCGGACTCTCCGCCTCCGCCCGAGGAAGAACCGTTGGACTCGGAACCCATCCAAACCTATCCGCCGTCCCCGGAGTCGGCTTCGGGATCTCTTCAGCAGACTGCGGAAAGGCTCCCCGAATGGCCGGAGGTGCTTCAGGTGGTGCGCGGCTTCTCCCCCTCCGTGGCGGCGGCGTTCAACGGTTCGACCGCTTATGTAAGCGGAGGTTACGTTCTGATTGACGCGCCGAACGAAATCGCGTTTCAGCTTTTGCGAAGGCCGGAGCAGCGCGACAGCATGCGAAAAGCAATTCAGCAGATCACAGGCCGTTTCTTCAAACTTGGCCCATATAAAAAGCCGGATTCCGAAAGCGACGCCGATCCGCTGGCACAGCTGGCCCGCGACGCCGAAAAAGAGGGAATCCCGGTGATTCAAAAATAAAGAGGAGAATGAAATATGAAAGCAAGACTGCCACAGGGATACGGTTCAGGCGGCGGCGCCTCCAATTTTCAGCAGCTCGCGCGTCAGGCGCAGAAACTTCAGGAGCAGATGGGCGAAGCCACAGCGGAGCTTGAGGCAAAGGAATATACCGCGGCCTCCGGCGGAGACGCCGTCAAGGCAACCGTAACCGGAAAAATGGAAGTCAAAGCAATTGAAATAAAACCCGAAGTAGTGGACCCCGAGGACGTTGAGATGCTTTCCGATCTCGTCATTGCGGCGGTGAACGAAGCTCTTCGCGCGGCGGCCGCAGATAAGACCGAACGCATGGAAAAGATCTCCGGCGGCATTAACATGCCCGGCCTTCTGTAACATGCCTTCCTATAATGTGGCGCCTCTGTCGCGCCTGATCGAACAGTTTGAGCGCCTGCCGGGAATCGGCAACAAGAGCGCGCAGCGTCTGGCCTACTACATACTGGGCCTTTCAAATGAAGAGGTACGCTGCTTTTCGGATGCTGTCCTTGAGGCACACAAAAAAATTCATTACTGCAAGATCTGCTGCAACCTGACGGACGAGGAGCTCTGCCCGATCTGCCGCGACCCCGGACGGGACCGTTCGGTCATCTGTGTGGTGGAGGACCCCCGGGATGTGATCGCATTGGAGCGGACCCACGAACTGGAAGCGGTCTATCATGTGTTGCACGGCGTCATCTCCCCCCTGAACGGAATCGGGCCGGACCAGCTCTGCATCAAGGAGCTGCTCGCCCGCGTTCAGGATCAGTCGGTGAAGGAGGTCATCATGGCCACCAATCCAACGGTGGAGGGCGAAGCGACCGCCATGTATATTTCCCGCCTGTTAAAGCCGCTCGGCGTCAAGGTCACCCGGCTCGCTTATGGCATTCCGGTGGGCGGCGAGCTTGAGTACGCGGATGAATTTACTCTGACCCGCGCGCTCGAAGGCCGCAGTGAAATGTAACGACAGTTTTTTCATCAAAACGCTTGACACCGAACGCAAAATGTGATATTCTCATACTCCCGAAGAAAGGAAGGCCTTTATGCCCAAGGAATCATTCAAAACCATTGCGAAAAACAAAAAGGCCTTTCATGATTACTTCGTTGAGGAACATATGGAAGCCGGAATTGAACTGTGCGGCACGGAGGTAAAATCCATCCGGAACGGGCAGGTCAATCT
>JAEWRF010000055.1 GCA_023460155.1 Bacillota bacterium
GTCTTTTACGGCAGGCAGCGTCTGTATGCTGACCGGGCACCGGGAAGCGGCGCGCAGGGCAGCGGAGTTTGCCGCAGAGATCACCGGCGCCGTCATGGATGTTTGCGCCTCCGCAAAGACCCGGGCAAATACTTATATGGTTTCCGCTCCGTCGTCGGAGCAGGCGGCGCGGGTTCTGAACGCGCTTGGCCACACGGGCCGCGAGATCAGCCTGCACATCAACCTCGCGAACGTTGAAAACGAGTGCTGCCGTTCCGCTTTTCTGCGCGGCGCGTTCCTTTCCTGCGGCACCGTGACCGATCCCAGCAAGGATTACCGCATGGAATTCGCGGTTCCGTTCATGAATCTGGCGAGGGATCTGAGTGCTTTTCTCCGCGACGTGGACGAATTGGATCTCCAGCCGGGAATCGCGAACCGCAAGGGCACTTTTGTCGTCTACGTGACGGGCGGCGACCGCGTCGCGGACCTTCTGACCTTTATGGGAGCCGCCGGGGAAGCGATGGAGCTCATGCAGGTTAAAATGCTCAAGGAAGTCCGCAACAATGTGAACCGAAAAACGAATTTTGAAACGGCGAACATTGATAAAACAGCTTCCGCCGCCGCGCTTCAGATGATGGCGATTGAACGGCTGAATGCGGAACGCGGGCTTTCCTCTCTCCCGGAGGATCTGCGGGAACTGGCGCTTCTGCGCTGGCAGAATCCGGAGATGTCTCTGCGGGAGCTTGGGCAAAACCTGAACCCACCCCTGAGCCGGTCCGGGGTTCACCACCGTCTGCAGCGGCTCGTCGAGCTGGCCGGGGTGCCGAAGGGAGAACCGTGAAAATGAGTCTGGAAACGGAACTGAAGGCTTGCCTGTGCGCGAACGGGGCTGCGCTTTGCGGCTTCGGGGACCTTTCCAAGGTGACGGGGGGAGAATGGAAAACCGGAGTCTCCGTGGCCGTTGCGCTTCCGGAGAATGTTGTGCGCTGCCTGCCGGAGGGCCCCACCCGGGAATACCGGGAAGCATACGATACCCTGAATGCAAGGCTGGACGGCATTGTGACGGCGGGGGCCGAGCTCCTGCGGCGGCGCGGTTTCCGAGCGTTTGCTCAGACAACCGGCGCGGTTGTGGAGGGGGAAGACTACCGCACCGCACTTCCGCACAAAACGGTCGCGACCCGCGCGGGGCTCGGCTGGATCGGAAAATGCGCGCTGCTGGTCACCCCGGAATACGGCTCAGCGGTGCGGCTTTCTTCCCTGATGACCGACGCGTTGCTGACCCCTGCGGAGCCGATTGACGAATCCCGCTGCGGGAACTGCACCGGATGCAGAGACGCCTGCCCCGGGAAAGCGGTTTCCGGGAAGCTGTGGAAAGTGGGAATGCAGCGCGAAGAATTCTGGGACGCGTATGCGTGCCGCCGGGCGGCGCGGGCGCTCGCCGCGGATAAGCTCCGGGAAGAGATCACTCTGTGCGGCCGGTGCATTGCCGCCTGTCCTTATACAAAGCGGTTTTTAATGCGGGAAAATGTTACATAGGCCCGAAACAGTCGGGAAGGGGGAAAATCGGAATTGTTTGTCCATCTGCATCTGCACAGTGAATACAGCCTTCTGGACGGCGCCTGCCGCATTGAAAAGCTGGTGGAAACAGCGGCCCAGCGGGGCGACACGGCTGTCGCGGTGACCGACCACGGCGTGATGTACGGCGCGGTCGATTTTTATAAGGCGGCGAAGAAAAAAGGAATCAAACCGATCATTGGCTGCGAAGTCTACGTGGCGCAGAGGACGCGTTTCGACCGCGTCCACGGCCTCGATTCCGAAAACCGCCACCTGGTTCTGCTCTGCGAAAACGACGTCGGCTACCGGAACCTGATCGCCATGGTTTCCAAGTCGTGGACGGAGGGATTCTACTCCAAGCCCCGCGTCGATTTCGAACTGCTGGAACAGCACCACGAGGGGTTGATCGCGCTTTCCGCCTGCCTTGCGGGCGAGGTGGCCCGGAACCTGACCTCGGGTGATTACGAGGGTGCGAAGGCGGCCGCGCTGCACTATGACTCCATTTTTGGCCGGGAAAACTTCTATCTGGAGCTGCAGGATCACGGCCTGCGGGAGCAGAAGCTCATTAATCCCTCGATTATTCAGCTCTCCCGGGAAACCGGCATTCCGCTTGTCGTGACCAACGACTGCCATTACATCCGGCCGGAAGACAGCCGGATGCACAAAATATTGCTCTGCATCCAGACCAACCATACCGTGGAAGACAGCGACGGCATGGAATTCGGCAGCGATCAGTTTTATTTCAAGACGGAAGAAGAGATGCGCTCCCTGTTCCCGCAGGTCCCCGAGGCAGCGGACAACACCGTGAAAATTGCGGAGCGCTGTCATGTGGAATTTGAATTCGGCAAAACAAAGCTGCCGCGCTTTGAAACGCCGAACGGGCAGGAGAACGTCGCCTATTTCCGTGAGAAATGCCATGAGGGACTGCACCGGCACTACGGCGA
The DNA here is from genome assembly GCA_023460155.1 of Bacillota bacterium. Taxonomy (GTDB): domain Bacteria; phylum Bacillota; class Clostridia; order Oscillospirales; family Acutalibacteraceae; genus Caproicibacter. The sequence continues at coordinate 2,478 of JAEWRF010000055.1, forward strand.
GCACCCGGATCCGGCAATTTCGGAACGCCTGGAATATGAGCTTGCGACGATCCAGAAAATGGGGTACGTCAACTATTACCTGATCGTCCATGATTTTGTGCGGTACGCGAAGGAGGTCGGCATTCCCGTCGGGCCGGGCCGCGGCTCGGGCGCGGGCAGCCTTGCGGCGTACTGCATCGGCATCACGGGGATCGACCCGATCCGCTACAAGCTGCTGTTTGAGCGATTCCTGAACCCGGAGCGCGTCAGCATGCCGGATTTCGATATCGATTTTTCCGACGAGCGCCGCCCGGAGATGATCGACTACGTGGTGCGCAAATACGGCGCCGACCATGTGGCGCAGATCGTCACATTTGGCACCATGGCCGCGCGCGGCTCCCTGCGAGACGTGGGGCGCGTTATGGCGCTCCCCTATGCGAGGGTGGACGAGATTGCAAAGCTGGTGCCGACCGAGCCGAACATCACGCTGGAAAAGGCGCTGCAGGTTTCCAATGAGCTGAAGCAGCGTTACGACACCGACCCGCAGATTCACGAGCTGATTGACATGGCCCGGCAGCTGGAAGGCATGCCGCGCAATGCCTCGACCCACGCGGCGGGCGTCGTCATTACCGACCGGCCCGTGGCGGAGTACGTGCCGCTCGCAAAGAACGGCGACTCTGTCGTTACGCAGTACACCATGACCACCCTGGAGGAGCTCGGGCTTCTTAAAATGGACTTCCTCGGCCTGCGCAACCTTTCGGTCATCCGCGACGCGCAGGATATGATCGCGAAGGAGGTACCGGATTTCCGGATCGAGAACATCCCCATCGATGACGATAAGGTTTACGCAATGCTGACCTCCGGCGCGACGGACGGCGTGTTCCAGTTCGAATCCGGCGGAATGCGCAGCGTAATCATGCAGCTCCGGCCGGAGAATATTGAGGATCTCATCGCGGTCATTTCGCTGTACCGCCCCGGCCCGATGGAATCCATTCCGCGCTATATTGAAA
>JAEWRF010000056.1 GCA_023460155.1 Bacillota bacterium
ATGCTGCTCTGTGTCATTCTAGGCGCGGGGAGCACTTTTCAGGCCGGGAGCTATAACTGGTGGTACACCATGTTCCTGCCCGGCTCCCTTTCTTTGATCTGCGCCGGGGTGGTTCAGAAAGACAAAAAAAAGCTGCGTTACCGCAGAATTCTCAGTCTTCCGGTGGATCCGCAAAAAATCTGGTTTGCAAAAATCGGCGGCTGTGCCCTGCTCTTCCTGATTTCCTGCGCCGTTTTTTTCGTCGGCGTAACGCTCGGCGGAATGGTCTTCGGCAGCTCGCTTTCTCTCACGCAGAGCGCCGCCGCAGTCGCTTTGCTGTTTTTCACGTTCCTGTGGCAGATCCCGTTCTGCATGATTCTCGCAGACCGGTGGGGACAGTTTGCCGCCCTGCTGATCAATCTGACGGGAAATATCGTATGCGTAATTTTTGCAGCGAAGAGCGATTTCTGGTGGATTCCGTTTGCGGTACCAACCCGCCTGATGTGTCCCGTAATCCATATCCTGCCGAACGGTCTGGCCGTTCCGGCAAACGACCCGCTGCTTTCGTCAGGTGTTATCCTGCCGGGCGTTCTGATTACTTTGGCGCTGTTCTGTGTTCTTTCTTTGCTCACAGCGCTGCCGTACCGCAGACTGGAGGCTGAATGATGGGATTTTCACGATGCCTGCATGCGGATTTCATCAAGATCAGACGCCGCCCGGTATTTTGGATTCACCTGATTATCCCGGCGGCGGGAATCCTGTTCCTGCTTTTGGAAAGCGCACTATCCAAGAACTCTCCCGGATCCGATGCGCTCAGCTGCCTTGGGGTAATCGGCGCCGCGTTTCCTGTTCTGATCGGTGTTGTCTGTTCCATGATTGCCGATCAGGAGGCGGAAGCGGGCAGTTTCCAGCAGCTGCTGACGGCCCCGTCCCGGCTGACGCCCTTCCTGAGCCTGACCGTTCTGCTGCTGCTGCTCGGGTTTGGCGCCGAGCTGCTGACCGCGTTCGGATTTGAAGCGACTTATGCCCTGTTTTTGCACCGCGCGCCGTTCGGACCGGATTATTACTGGTCCGGAGCGCTGCTTTTGTTCGTCTGCAATATTTTTCTGTACTTTCTGCACCTGTTTTTAAGCCTGCGTTTTAACAAAGGTGTTTCCATCGGCGTCGGCATTTTTGAAAGTCTGCTGTCGGCCCTTCTGATGACCGGTCTCGGCGAAGGCATCTGGCCCGTCATTCCCTGCGCGTGGGGACTTCATTTTCTGAGACTTTTTGGCATGCAGGGGTTCGGTATTGCCCTCCCTGCGGCAGGCGGCTTTCAGGTCGCAGCGGCGGCCTGCGCAGTTGAAACCGCGCTGATGATTCTTTTTGCTCTGCTCTGGTGTCTGCGCTGGGAGGGGAAAAAGACGGAAGAATAGCCTTCTCTTGCCCTCCGGCGCAGGTACGGTTATACTGAAACGAAGGAGATGACGTGATGGCAAATTTACTGGCAGTTGATGATGATAAAGCGGTTCTTGCCCTGATTCAGAACATTCTGCGCAGGGACGGCCATACCGTCACTGTCGTCAGCGAACCGGAAAAAGTATTTGATTTGCAGTTGGACAGATTCAACCTGATTCTTCTTGACGTGATGATGCCGGATATGGACGGCTTTACTCTTTGCCGGCAAATACGGGACCGGGTAGACTGCCCGATCCTGTTCCTGACGGCAAAATCGATGGAAAGCGATATTATGGCGGGACTCGGCGAAGGCGCCGACGATTATCTGGTAAAACCCTTCGGGGCCGGGGAACTGCGGGCACGAATTGCCGCCCATCTGCGCAGGGAAAACCGCCCCAAACACAATATGCTTTCTCTGGGCGATATCAATTTTGACCTGTCCGGTAAAACTGTTTCGGTCCGGGAACAGACGGTTCCCTTTACAAAAGGCGAATACGATATCTGCGAGTTTCTCGCCCGCAACCGGGGACAGGTTTTTTCAAAGGAAAAGATCTATGAAACCGTTTTTGGCTTCGATGCCCCAGGTGACAGCAGCGCCGTCGCGGAACATATCAAGAATATCCGCGCTAAATTTTCCGCCTTGAATGCGTCACCGATCGAGACAGTTTGGGGGATAGGTTACAAATGGTGCTGAAAAACAGACTTCCTTCGCGAAAGGCCCGGAAGCTGCGCGGACTTTTCGCCGGATATATCGCGGCATTCTGCGTCGGTACCATTCTGCTGGTCGGACTCATGATTGCCGGTTCTTTTGCCCTGACGTCAATCGGCTTCATCCTGCCCGCAAACTATGCGGAGTTACAGCTGTCGTCCGCAAAAGAGAAAATTGAAAGCAGCGGCACCGTCACGCCGGACATGATACCGGATACCTGCAGCTACGGTGTTTTTACACCGCAAGGCAGGTTCATTTCAGGGAATCTGAGCAAAGAGGATGCCGCGACCGCATGGAACGTGACGCAGATACAGGGGTACAGACAAAATTCCGGCTATTTCTATTTGTCCATCCCACGGAAAAATCAAATCTGCATCGTCCGGTATATGCTGCTGATGCAGTTCAGTTCTCCTTTGTTGCGCAGTTTTTTACCTCCGTATGAGTTGTTAACCTATCCAATATTCGGCATCCTTTTCTTATTGGAAGTATTTTTGCTTGCTTCGTCCTTCGGGAAAAAGCTGGCGAAAAAACTGCAAAGCCTTCAAAACGCTGCGGAAAAAATACAGAACCAGGACCTGAACTTTTCCGTTGAATCCAGCGGCATTTACGAAATCGACGGCGTACTGAATTCCATAGACCAAATGAAAGAAGCTCTAAAAACGTCGCTGCAGGAGCAATGGAAACTGCAGCAATCCCGGCGGGAGGAAATCTCGGCGCTTGCACATGACATCAAGACGCCGATTACCGTCGTTCGCGGCAATGCGGATTTACTGTCGGAAACCAATCAAACAGAGGAGCAGAAAAATTATACCGGTTATATCGTGGACAGCACCCGTCAGATGGAGCAGTACATTAAAACGCTGCTTGAGATTTCAAAAGCGGAAGCAGGATATTCGCTGAATAAGAGGTTGCTTGATACCAATGCGTTTATAATTGAAATCGAGAAACAGATATCCGCCCTGACGGCGGCAAAGAGGTTATCCCTTCATTTTGAAGCCCACAACCTTCCTCAGAGTTTCTGTGCGGACCACGAATTGCTGCAGAGGGCCATTTTAAACATCGTTTCCAACGCCGTAGATTTTTCCGAGGAAAACGGCACGGTTCTTTTCAATGTGGACCGTACGGCCGATACGATTCAATTCTGTTCGATTGATTCGGGAAAAGGATTCTCATCCGACGCCCTGAAAAACGCCGCGAATCAGTTTTATATGAGCGATAAAAGCCGGACCTCCAAAACGCACTATGGAATGGGGCTGTTTATTGCGAAATCGATTGCCGTTCAGCATTCGGGTTCCCTCCTCATTGAAAACTCTTCGGAAACCGGAGGAGGAAAGGTAACCATACAAATACCGGTTGAATGTTAGCTGTCAATAAGAAACGCATGTTGCTGTGGCACTTCCGTGTGCCTTTTACAAAAGCGCCTCCAAACCCGTAGGTTTGGAGGCGCTTTTGTGCTGATCCAGCGTTAAGCGGCAAGATGTAGCCTGCAATTTATTTTTTAAGCATCCGGATGGGTCCACTGTATAACACAACATATTGTTTTTGAAATGATTATTTTAAGTAAATATATTGCAAAACAAACCAAAAAATACTAAAATTAGAAAATAGACTTTGTTGGAATATCGGGCGGCCTGCCTGTTTCCGTTGAAATTCTGTCTTAATAATTTTTCTTCGTGCTATCAGGCAAACCTGAAAAAATGTTTCAAAAAAAATCGGGGAAAGGTTCTGAATCAGTTGAACTGGCTGAAAAATGTAAAAATCAGAGGAAAATTGTTAATTCTATCCGCTTCGGCTGTTGTCCTGATCATAACGACCTGGGTGTGCACCGTTGAATGGATGCAGCGAACTCAAATCGGCTACGACATTTATAACAGCATTATAACCGGCTACGATTTGAAGTCCGACATCTCCCCTTCCGACGGAAATCTGGAAAAGGCGTATTCCACCGCTCTGCAATATATTTCGGAACCGAATGCTTCCAAGCAGGCAGAGCTGCTTACGAATTTCAATACGATAAAGGGCAGTTATGAAAGCAAATACAGCGATTGGCAGAAATCGAATCTGACCTCTTATAATGCCGCTGTTTCCGACGCGTGGAAAGCGCAGCATGACAGTGCGGAAAAATTTCTGAATGTTTTCCAGAGTTCCGTTGTTCCGGCTATGGGAAATAAAACTGCCCTGCAGCAGGCACGGTCCGGTTTGATTGCGGCGTACCAGTCCTATAACGATCTTGCGGCAAAAACACTGCAGCTCACGCAACAGCAGCAAAAGCAGGATATGGCTGCGGCCACCTATTACGACGGGCAGACCACGGTGTTCGTTATCGCTTTGATCCTGATCTGCCTCGCGATTTTGATTGCAATCAGCATTGTGATTTCACAGTCACTGATCCGACATGTTTTATATATTTCCTCTGTAAGCGATAAAATTTCCAAGGGAGACCTTGCCGTACAGGTTGACGAAAAGCAAATGACGCGCGACGAGATCGGAAAGCTTTGCGAGACAACCTCCAAAATACTATTCCGGCTGAATCAGTACATAAATTATATTAACGAAATCAGCGATGCGCTGAAAACCATGGCGCGCGGTGATATGTGCATTCAGCTGAAGTACGACTATTCCGGTGAATTTTTGCCGGTAAAAACCGCACTTCAGGGAATTTCCGATTCACTGAGCGGGACGCTGACGGTAATCAGCAATTCCGCAGAACAGGTAAATTCCAGCGCCGGACAGGTTTCGGACGGCGCGCAGTCGCTCGCTTCCGGCGCATCGCAGCAGTCGGCATCGGTTGAGGAGCTAAGCGGTTCCGTTCAGAATATCGCGCGGCAGGCTGACAGCAATGCGGAAAATGTGCAGCAGGCGGCAAATTATGTACAGCAGACAAACAGTGAAATTCAGAACGGCAGTAAACAGATGGCACAGCTTACCCGTGCGATGGAAGACATCGCCGTATCATCCCGCGAAATCAGTAAGATCAGCAAAGCGGTTGAGGACATTGCGTTCCAGACGAATATTCTTGCGCTGAACGCGGCAATTGAGGCAGCACGCGCCGGAGAAGCGGGAAAGGGCTTTTCCGTTGTGGCAGATGAGGTGCGGAATCTTGCCGCTAAATCGGAACAGGCGGCAAAACAGACAGGAACACTGATTCAGCGCACAATTGGAACGATTGACGAAGGTTCCCGGCTGACCAATGAGGTCGCGCAGATCATGGGTGAAATAGAAGCAAGATCCGATCTTTTAAACCGCTCGATTGATCAGATTAAGACAGTATCCGCCGAACAGGCTGCAGGCACCCAGGCAATTACGCAGAGCCTTTCCCAGATTACCTCCGTGGTACAGACAAATGCCGCAACTGCAGAAGAAAGTTCCGCCGCAAGCGAAGAACTTTCCGCCCAAGCATTCAGGCTTCGTGAGGAAATAGGGAAATTCCGGCTTGTGCCGGAAAACTGATTCAATATGGTATCATTATAGCGGTTGAACCGGTGTGAAGAACGATCCATCTTGAAACTTTGCGCCGTAATTCAAACCGGAAAATGAGGCGTTCGCATCAGGTGTCTGACGGAGGGGTACAAAATGACGTTCAGCAGGGACGATTTAGAGATTATGAATCGGCTTGTAGGGCCTCTGGATGAGAGCACCGGCGCTTTGATCTATAAAAATATCGATTGCTTTTTACATCCCGAGGTCAGCCTGTTTATTCCCGCGATCGGGCAGTGCAAGTACGCAATCACGCCAAGCCATATGCATCCGGCATATTCGTTTGTTTACTATTTTGATTCCGTCAGCGAGTTGATCATTGAGGGGAAAAACGTCTTTTATGACATGTCGGATGGGAAATGCCTGATTGCCATGTCTCCAAACATTCCGCATCAGGAACCGGAGCAGGACGGCTTTCAGAGTTATATTGCCATTCAGATTGATGCGGAACTGTTCCGCAGTACTTTCCGGCAGTATGCGCAGGCTTTGCCGGTGTTCCGCGGTGAACGGTTTGTGCCCCACCCGGAGCTTTTGGGTTTGCTGAAGTGTTTTATGCTGGAAGCCAGCGAATATGAATGCAGGAATCAGGAATATTTGAATCAGCTTGCATTGGCTTTAACGCATCTGGCGGTGCGGTCCGTTCTTCCCAACACACATCAGACTGCACCGCTATACGATCGATTTGAGGTTGACCGGGCGATTGCTTATATGAACTGCCACTTTGCTGAAAAAATTGCGGTTGAAGATCTGGCGGTTCTCGGAAACCTTTCCGTCAATTATTTTGCGAAATTATTCAAATCCGTTACCGGAGAAACGCCGATGGATTTCCTTAAAACCCTGCGATTAAAAAAAGCGCGGAATATGTTGGTAAATCATACGGATAACATCACCGAAATCGCGCTGAAATGCGGCTTCAATACATCCTCGTATTTTTCATACTGCTTCCTTGAAAAGTACCGAATGACTCCGACCGCTTTTCGCCAGAACTTTCAGCAGCCGAAGAGCTGAGAATTTTGATAAATTGTCTTGAAATTTTGAAAGCCGCCAGGCCTCTCTTTTGTTTAGAATAAATACAGAAAACAAAAGGAGGAAAAGACAATGAATGAATTGCTGACGGAAGTCCTTCTGTTTGCAAACCAAAACCCAAGCAGCTGGTTTGCAACATGTGAGGATGACCAGCCTCGTGTACGCGGCATGCTGCTATGGTTTGCCGACGAAACCGGGTTCTATTATCACACCGCTCGGTCAAAGGATCTGTGCAGCCAAATAAAGAAGAACCCCAAGGTAGAGGCGGCATTTATACGAAACGCGGATAAACCTGAGTTTGAAATGCTCCGCGTAACCGGAACGGCTGAAATTTTAGAGGACAAGAAACTCGAAATGCGGCTGAAACAAGAACGGTCATGGTTATGGAACAATGTTCAGAATTCCAAAGTTGACACGGAGGTCGTCATATTCCGCATTGTAAACGGTTCGGCTTATATTTGGAACATGAAGTGGAACGTGAAGGAGAAAGAAGCTCCGAGAGTTCAATTCTAAATCAGTCCTTAGATTTTGCCAAATACGCCCCGAAAAAAAAGCCTTATCAGACAGCCAATATCGGCTATTTGATGAGGCTTTTTGTCGTCTGTTCCCGCTATAATGTTATGATCAATCGCAATGATCCGACTGGCACCTCCGGGTCCGGAATTCTAAACGGAAAGAAAAAGTCGTGCATGATCCCGCGAAAGCTGGTATAATTATAAGAAAGATCTTGAAGAAATCCAACAATGCGCGGAAAGTACAGAGTCCTCCGGTTCGTTATGGATGGCGGCCGGGGCGAATTCTTCCGAGGAAGATTCGGAAAAGAAACAGACAAAATAAGCTGGGGCTGGCGGAGCTCCTACCGCTAAAATGGGATAGGCCGAACTGTTGAGGGACCTGCACCCAACAGTTCGGCCTATCTTTTTCGTTGGGGAATTACTCGTCTCCCCTTCCCTTTGGTTGTCCTTAATAATCAGAATATTACAGTGAGATTGCCGCAGAGTATTTCCTAGTTTTCCAGTAATTTAAACTGCCGGACCAGGTTATCCATCAGATGGGCCTGTCCGTTCAACTCTTCGCTTGCGGCGGCGCTCTGCTCGGCCATGGCGGAATTGGTCTGAACCACCGCAGAAATCTGATCAATATTCTGCGTTATTTTCTCAAGAGAATCCGCCTGATGGCCGGTTGCCTGGGAAATCTGCCGAATCAAATCCGCCGTCTGCTCTGTGCTCTGCGAAATCACTGTTAACGAATTCGCTGTTTGGTCTGCGATCCGGCCGCCTGCCTGTACGGTGCTTTCGGCCTCTTCGATTAGCCGTGCGGTATTTTTCGCGGCTTCCGCGCTCTTATTGGCAAGGCTCCTCACCTCATCCGCAACTACCGAGAATCCCTTTCCGAATTCTCCCGCACGGGCGGCCTCTACCGCAGCATTCAGAGCCAGAATATTGGTCTGAAAAGCAATGTCATCAATGGTATGAATGATTTTTCCGATCTGTTCAGAAGACCTCCGAATATTATTCATAGCCTCCGTCATCTGCTGCATCTGCATTTTCCCGTTTTCCATTTCCCGAACCGCCGTCTGGGATACGCTGCTGGCCGCAGAGGCATGTTCGGCGTTCCGCCTTACCTCTTCCGAAATTTCAGCAGTGGAAGCCGACAGCGCCTCTGCTGCGGTTGCCTGTTCGGAAGTTCCCTGTGCAAGGGCCTGCGAACCGTTGGAAACCTCGGTCGAACCCGAGGCCACCTGTTCAGCCGATTGGCTGATCTGAAGCAGTGTCCGGCTAAGCGACCTTGCGAT
>JAEWRF010000057.1 GCA_023460155.1 Bacillota bacterium
CGGCATGGAAACAGTCGGGGTTCTGTGGGGCTTCCGCGGCCGTCAGGAGCTGGAGGAAAACCATGCCCGCCATATTATTAAAAAGCCGGAGGAGCTCGGCCAAATCGCCGCAGGCTTGAGGTGACACATGAACTGGATCTTTCGAATTCTGCATGCGGATCACCGGCTGGGGCTTCGCGTGATCAAGACCGGACTCGCCGTGACGGTGTGCGTGGTGATTTCCGTTCTGGTACGGGTCAACGAGCCGTTTCTCGCGGTGATCGCCACGGTAATGTCGATGGGAAAATCCATTGACATGTCGGTAAAATCCGGTAAAGACAAAATGGTGGGCGCTCTGATCGGCGCGGCCTTCGGCGGACTGTTTGCCCTGATCTCGCCCGCGAACGCGGGGCTTTGCGGGATTGGGGTCATTCTTGTTCTTTACCTCTGCCACTCTTTCCGCCTGAACGGGGCCGGCGCGCTGTCCAGCATCATTTTCGCCGCCGTCATGTTCGGCGGCGTCTCCGGGGGAACGAATCTCTGGCAGTACGTTCTGGCCTGCACGGAAGACGCGCTGATCGGCATTGCGGTCGCCGTGATCATCAACCTGATCGTCATGCCGCCGAACTACGCGGAAGAGATCAAGCGCGCCTTTTCCCTGCTGCGGGAACGCACCCTCGCCGCTCTTGACGATGCGCAGGCGCGCCGGGAGATTGACATCCGCTCTCTGGAAGACACCATCGGGCAGCTGAACCGGAACCTGCAGCTTTATATCTCCGAGGCAAAACTCCTGCGCTGGAACGACGACGAAGTGTTCGGCATCTCCTGCCGGCTCACGGTCTACCGCATGATCTTCGACGAGCTGAAGGCGGTGGAAAGTCTGGACCTGAGTGAGCAGACTTCCCCGGAAACCGAGATTCTGACGGTTTACGGCTACCATATCCGGCGTATGCGCGAACTGTACGAAAGCACACTGAAGGACATGCCTGACGCGGCGGCAAAATAAAGAAAACACGAAGGGGCCGGACAAAATTTGTCCGGCCCCTTTTTGTGTGCTTTTGGGAAAAAGTTTTATAATTAGAACGCAACGTCCTGGCCGTAATAGGCGCAGGTGAGAACCTTCAGCATATCCTCCGCGTTCGTTGTTCTCGGGTTGGAACCGGTGCAGGGGTCCTTCACGGCGTTTTCCGCAATCGTCTGTGCGTGTGCCTTGAAATCTTCCTCGCTGACGCCGTTCGTCTGATAGGTCGGCTGAATGCCGAGCTTGACATTCAGAGCGCGGATGGCATCGATCAGAGCGTTGGTGAGCTGCTTGTCGGTGTTGCCCGGCAGGCCGAGCTGTTTCGCGATCTGCGCGTAGCGCTCCATACAGACTCTGGAGTTGTACTGAATGACATAGGGCAGCAGGATGGCGTTGCAGCAGCCGTGCGTAATGTGGAACATTGCGCCGGTCTTGTGCGCAAGGCTGTGCGCAATGCCGAGCAGCGCGTTGGAAAACGCCATGCCGGCCAGGCACTGGGCAATGTGCATCTTGCCGCGGGCATCCTTGTCGCCGTTGAAGGAATCAAGCAGGCTGTCGAAAATATCCGAAATTGCTTTGAGAGCAAGCGCGTCGGAAAAATCGGAGCGAGCGGAAGCGACATAAGCTTCGATTGCATGGGTCAGAGCGTCCATGCCGGTATGTGCCGTCAGGGTCTTGGGCATGGTCTGCGCAATATCGGTATCCAGCACCGCGATGTCCGGCGTGATTTCAAAGTCGGCAAGCGGATACTTGATGTTTGTGGAATAATCGGTGATAACGGAGAAAGCCGTCACTTCGGATGCGGTGCCGCTGGTGGAAGGAATGCCGACGAAAATCGCCTTCTGGCGGAGCTTCGGCATAGTGAACGGATCTTTGATGTCGTCGAAGGTCTTCTCAGGATATTCATAGAACACCCACATTGCCTTCGCGGCATCCATCGGCGAACCGCCGCCGATGGAAACGATCACATCCGGCTGGAATTCGCGCATCGCCTTGGCGCCGTCATAGACGCGCTCAATGGACGGATCCGGCTCGACACCTTCGTAAATTTTGGTTTCCAGACCCGCGTCTTTCAGAATATCATCCAGCTTCTGCAGGAAGCCGGTCTTCCTCATCGAATGGCCGCCGGTGACAATGAAAGCCTTGTGGTAGCCCTTCAGGTTTTTCAGTTCGCTCATCGCGCCCGCGCCAAAATAAATATCTCTCGGTAAAGTAAAACGTGCCATAATGATCCTCCCTGTTTTTATAGTTTGTTTGTTAAAATACAAACTCTTTTTTTATGGCTTCATTTTATCATGGGTTTCGTCCTGCATTCAATATGTCATGGGAATTATAACACTAATTTGATAAATATTTAACATATTTTTTATTTTTCCTTTTTCCACTTGTCCGGGACGGATTCCTCCAGCGTGCTGAGCAGCTGTTCCGGGGAAAGAGCCGCCGGGAAGCAGACGCGGCGCGTGCAGACGGCCGCCTCGGTGACGGCCGTTTCCGTCCCGTTCCGCCGCAGGGTAAGGAAGGGCCGGTAATCTGATCGGAGCACGTCCAGCATCGGGCGGAGGGTGTCGGGGCAGCCCCGTGTAAGCAATACGTCGGTTCCGCCGTCCCGCAGATACAGGACTGCCGACGCCGCGGTCGGGCACGCGGCGGGAAACCGGGAAATCTCCGGCAGAAAGCTCTCCAGTGTCCGCACGGCCTGCTCCTCCAGTTCCGGCTCGTCGGAGAGCCGCGCGAGCCGAATCAGATTCCACACCTGCACCGCATTGGCGGAGGGAGCCGAAGAGTCAGAAATCTCCTTGCGGAAAACGGGCATCCGCTCGCCTTTCCGCGAAGCGGAAAAATAGCCGCCACGTTCCTCGTCATAAAAATCTTCCCGAAAGACTCGGTTGAGCCGGAGGGCGGAGTCAAGGTACTCCGGCATGAGGCTGTTCTGGTAAAGCTCGATCAGTCCCCAGATCAGAAAGGCATAATCCTCCGCGAAGCCCGGCACCTCGGACGTCCGCTCCCGGAACGCCCGGCGGAGCCTACCGTCCTCCCCCGTCATCCCGCTCAGGAAAAAGTCGGCGGCGCGGCGCGCGGCGGACATCATTTCGGCATCCGCCAGCACCCGGCCGGCAAAAGCCAGAGCGGCTATGGCAAGGCCGTTCCGTGCGGTGACGAGCTTGTCGTCGAGGGCCGGGGGAACGCGCCGGCTCCGGTACCGGAGCAGCTCGGCGCGCAGACGATCCGCGTCCTCCCGCCGCCCCTCTGGAATTTCGGAGCCGATCAGGTTCGGGATGCTCTTTCCTTTGAAATTCCCCGGCTCCCGGATGCCGAACCAGCCGCAGAACTCCTCCGCGTTTTCTCCCAGCGCCGCGCGGACCTCCTCCGGTGAGAACGCGTAATACCGGCCCTCTTCCCCCTCCGAATCCGCATCCAGTGCGGAGAAGAAGCCTCCCTCCGTTCTTTGGAGCGTTCCCGTCAGAAACGTGAAAAGCTCCCGGACCGTTTGCTCAAAAAGCGGATCCCCCGTGCATTGGAAAGCCTCTGCGTACGCGATGCAGAGAAGCGCGTTGTCTTCCAGCATCTTCTCAAAATGCGGAATCAGCCAGCGGCGGTCGGTAGAATAGCGGCAGAAACCGAAGCCGAGCTGGTCGTACATCCCGCCGCGACGCATGGCCTTCAGTGTTGTTTCGCACAGGGCAAGCGCTTTTTTGTCGCCTGTTGCCGCATGGTACCGCAGCAGGAACAGCAGGTTCTGCGGGGAGGGAAACTTCGGCGCGCCGGAGAACCCTCCGAATTCCGGATCAAACGCGCGCTCCAACGACCTGAAAACCTGTTCCGGAACGGTAAAGTCGACCGGCGCAGCCTTTGCTTCCTCCGCGCGCAGACTTTTCCGAAGCTCCTCCGACTGCCTCAGAAGGTCGTCCCGATCCGAACGCCACAGCACGCGAATCCGTTCCAGAATCGTGAGAAAGCCGGGGATCCCCATAGCATCGCGCTTTGGGAAATAGGTACCCGCGAAAAAAATGTTTTTCTTCCGGTCCATGAAAACGCTGAGCGGCCAGCCGCCGGAGCCGGTCATCGCCTGACAGGCGTCCATGGCGTAGGCGTCCACATCCGGGCGTTCCTCCCGGTCCACCTTGATACAGACGAAATCACGGTTCAGGGCCTCTGCCACCTCTTGATCCTCAAAGCACTCATGCGCCATTACATGGCACCAGTGGCAGGTCGAATAGCCGACAGAGAGGAAAACGGGCTTGTCCTCCCGCTCCGCCCGTTCGAAAGCCTCGTTCCCCCAGGGATACCAGTCGACAGGATTGTGCGCATGCTGCAAAAGATAGGGGGATATTTCACCGATCAGTTTATTTGTATAGGCAGTTACTGTGGACAAGCGAATCACTCCTAAAGCAGTTTTCAATAGCATGCCCATTTATTATAATTGTCTTGTACTCAATCTCTTATGTTAATCTGCCCGGACTGCTTTCTTCCTTCCATCGGAGAGTGCGAAATTTTCTGCATAAAAAATTCAGCCGACCTGAGGGCGGTTCTGTCTTTCCTCAGTCGGCTGATATGTACTTTAATCCTCCCGCACAGCCGGACCTCGAACCGCCCGGTATAAATCCAGAAAGTTCATATGGCACGCCTTTTTTGAATCGTATTTTCCGATTTTGAAGGCGGCCTGCACGGCGGGACCGACCGTCGTTGCCAGCACAAGGGTTCCGACCCCTACCGGCCCGCCTAAAAAGAACCCGATGACCAGCACCGTCAATTCAATGGAACTCCGGATCAGCCAGACCGGCTTATTCAGCTTCTTAACCAGACCTTCCATCAGTCCGTCCCGTGGGCCTGCTCCGAGCTCCACTCTTAAATAGAAGAAGGTCGCAAGCCCGGTGGTTACGACGGAGGCCAGCAGCATAACCACCTTGAGCGCCAGAGTCGGCGGAGTCCGGATGATGCCCGCAAGATCGATCCAGTCGACGAAAGCGCCGATAAAAATCATATTGAAGATGCTTCCGATTCCGGGAATGACCCCAAGAAAAACCGACAGTACAATAACGACGAGGCCTACCAACTGGGTAACCTGCCCCAAAGTCAGTCCGGAGTGGCTGACGATACCCATATGGAACACATCCCAGGGACTCATTCCAAGTTTGGAATAAAGCTCCAGAAGCACGGCAACCGCATATAGAAAGAATCCGAAAAACAAAGAAGGCATTTTGAGCAGCAATTTGATTCCCGTCGATTTGGCATTCTGAAGCATGGATGAAATCCTTCTTATTCTGTATTTGTTCTTTTCCGCCGCCGGATGGCAGGCATTGATTTATTATACTCCATCGCCGCCTGTTTGCAAGACGCGCGAGAAACTCTCTTCAAAATCCACTTCGGTACGGTTTCTCCCCGCAGCAAATGCGCGCCGCGGCCTTCCGGAATGATTCCATTTTAATAACCTCGATTTTAATTTACAAACAGGACCTATAAATAGCCGCGAAAAAGCGGTACACTGAAAAGGTGAAATTTCAAACAGCCGGATCAAAAACAGAAGGAACACAAAAGGGGATTTTTACGATGGAAGAACGGCAGCGGCATATTTTACCCTATATGGCTTCGGAAGCCCGGTACGGCACCATGCAGTACCGCCGGTGCGGAAAAAGCGGGTTGAAGCTCAGCGCACTCTCGCTGGGCTACTGGCACAACTTCGGCTCTTACGACAGCTACGAAAACGCGCGCGCCCTCACGCGCACCGCGTTCGATCTCGGCATCACGGTGTTTGACCTTGCAAACAACTACGGTCCGGCCTACGGCGGCGCGGAGGAAACCTTCGGCCGCCTGATGAAGGACGACATGCGCCCCTACCGCGATGAGATGGTCATTACTACCAAAGCGGGCTACGACATGTGGGCAGGCCCTTACGGCGACTGGGGCTCTCGCAAATATCTACTCGCGAGTCTGGACCAGAGTCTGAAACGCATGGGGCTGGAATATGTGGATGTTTTCTATCACCACCGCATGGACCCCGAAACCCCGCTCGCCGAAACCATGGGCGCGCTCGCGCAGGCGGTGAAAAGCGGCAAAGCGCTGTATGCAGGAATCTCGAACTACAGCCCCGAAAAAGCGCGGGAAGCTGCCCGCCTGCTGGAAGGAATGGGCGTGCACTGCCTGATCTGCCAGTCGCGCTACAGTCTGCTGGACCGCAAGGTGGAACGCGATGGTCTTTTCGAAGCTTTGGAAGACGCCGGCATGGGCATGACGGCATTCAGCCCCCTGGCACAGGGCCTGTTAACCGGTAAGTACAACGACGGAATCCCGTCGGACTCCCGCGCGGCCGGTCATTCCTTTTTCTTAAAGGAGAGCAATATCACTGAGGCCACCGTCGAAAAAGTAGTTGCTCTGGGTAAACTTGCGGCACGCCGTGGGCAGACGACCTCTCAATTCGCGCTCGCGTGGGTCCTGCGTCAGCCGGTCATGGCAAGTGTTCTGATCGGTGCCAGCCGCCCCGCCCAGTTGGAGGAAAACATTGCCGCCCTGCGGAACCTCGATTTCTCCGAGGAAGAGCTGAACGAAATCGATTCAATTGTGGGCTGATTATCCCGTTCGGATATTCAGATTAATTTGTACAATTTGGATTATTTAGGTCGTTTCTGTCAAAAGCTGCAAAGGAGTGGTGTATCCCGTTCGAAGCTTCTCCGGTTCAGGGGATGCTGTCGAAGCCCCTAATAAGTATTAATTTGTTGTATGTTCTTTATATATTATCGTAATATAACTTTTTTCGATCAAAATTCGTCAAGCAGGGGACTGTACGGTTTCGTCGTACAGTCCCCTGCTTTTGTCTTTATTTTCCTGTTTTTCTATCCCTAATCGAAGAAGCCCTCGCCAAAAGTCGTCTGAAAAGGTCAAATTAAGTTGCATTCTAATAATTTATTAATAATCTACAACATTTTAGAGGCTTTTACCGATCTGTTGTCGGAGTGCCGACCACTCGAACCCTGCGCATCCTCCCGTACCGGCGAGCAATACGCGCTCTCCTTTTGTCAGCAGTATGCGCGAATCACAGCAGGGGTACTCCATGATGCTCCGGCGCATATCGCCCAGCGCCGGGGCAAGCAGATGCTGCCCTTCGGCGGGTGCAACACGGAGCCGCAGCCGGTAATCCCGCTGGCGCGCCTCAAAGAAAACGCGCTGTCCCCGCTTTTCCAGAAGAGTCACCCTTCCCCCCAGGTAAGTCGCGAGCCGGTGTTCCTCCCCCGCCGCACGGAAGATGCAGAGCAGGCCGGGGAAGCGCAGCGCCCCGAGCCGCACGGAGGCCGCGGCAATCATCGCGCTGTCCCCGGGGCATTCAAACCCGCAGCACTGATACCACAGCCAGGACTCAGGGAACGACCGGCCGGCATCTTTTTCAATATATCCGGTCCCCCCGTCAAAGGCAATGTGCTCCCCGTTTACGGTCAGGGAACCGGAAAGCCCGTGGTTGAGACTGACGACGTCATGCCGGCACTCCAGAAGCGGCAGATAGGCGAGCGGGCCCATGGCGGTGGGGCAGAGACGGGTGCGCCGGATCGGCTGCGGATTGGAATAAGCAATCGCACCCTCAAGATCGGCGCCGTCCCGGTGAACGGAAAGCCGGATGCCGGAGCGCGAACAGAAGCTGTCGCCGAGCCGGATGACGCAGTGTTCCGGGT
>JAEWRF010000058.1 GCA_023460155.1 Bacillota bacterium
GCCGCTTCGCCCAGTTGGGTAAAGAAGGCGTTCTTGCGCTTCTTTCCGATTCCACCAATGCGGAGCGCGGCGGATACACGAAATCGGAAAGCAAAGTAAACGATTCCTTTGACCGCCTTTTCAAACGGGCGGAAAAGAGCCGCATTATTATTGCCACGTTTGCTTCCAACGTAAGCCGCGTGCAGCAGATCATCAACTGCGCAGTGAAATACGGCAGGAAGGTGGCTCTTTCGGGCCGGAGCATGGTTAACGTAATGACCATCGGCGAAGAGATGGGATATCTGGATATTCCAAAGGGTGTACTGATCGATATCGATATGATCAACCGCTACCCGAAGGAGCAGATCGTTCTGGTTACTACGGGCAGTCAGGGCGAGCCGATGAGCGCTTTGACCCGGATGGCTTTTGCCGACCACCGGAAGGTGGAGGTCGGCCCTGGTGATTTTATCATCATTTCGGCCCGACCGATCCCCGGCAATGAAAAGACCATAGGGAACGTGATCGACGAGTTGCTGAAACGTGGCTGCGAAGTCGAATACGGCTCCATGTACGAGGTTCATGTCTCCGGCCATGCCTGCCAGGAAGAACTGAAGCTGATGCAGAGCATTGTCAAGCCTAAGTATTTCATTCCGGTCCACGGCGAGCAGAAGATGCTGCGTACCAACGCGGAGCTTGCCTATTCGATGGGAAGAGATCCGCAGTCCGTATTCATCGGGGATATCGGTGACGTTGTGGAGCTCAACGAAGATTATATGAAGCGCCTTGCCTCCGTTCCGGCAGGAAGAATTCTTGTGGACGGTCTCGGAGTCGGCGATGTCGGCAGCATTGTGCTGCGCGATCGCAAGCATCTGGCTGAGGACGGCCTGATTGTGGTTGTATGCACGCTTTCTTCCGAGGACGGCCGCGTAATTTCCGGGCCGGATGTCGTTTCCCGCGGCTTTGTGTATGTACGCGAGTCGGAGCCGCTGATCGACGAGGCAAGAAGTCTTGTCACAACGGTTCTGGAGAACTGCGCGGATGATAATATTCACGACTGGGGCACGCTGAAAACGCGCATCAAGGATGAGCTTTCCCGGCTGCTTTACGACCGCACGAGGCGCAGCCCGATGGTTCTGCCGATCATCATGGAGGTCTAAGTCTTTCTTTGCTTGATTCAGAGGGGAAATCAGATTGAAACGTAAAGTTTGGGTATCTTCGCCTGTCTTTTTCATCCTTGCCGCGTCGCTGTTCCTGATGGCCGGCGCAAGCTGGTTCTGGAACAGGGCGGTCTTTGCGGCGGAGATTTCTTTGGCGGTCCTGTCCTGCGCCTTGGTTTCTGTACTTGCCGGGCGTTTTTCCGCCCATGTTTCGGCGGCTGTGAAAAGCGCCCGGAACGTTCTTACCGGCGACCAGTACCGGGCCCTGAAGGAATTCCGGATTCCGGTCGCCGTGGTCGGGACGGCGGGGGATATCATCTGGGTCAACGACGCATTTCTTTCCGGCGTAAATACCGGGCGTGAGTGCCGCGGTGAAAATGTTCTAAAGTTCATTTACCCGAAAACCCTGCAGCAGATTCTCGATGCCAACGGTACGGATATCACCGTTTCCCCCAAGCAGTTTACGGTGTTCGGGGTCCGCAACGATACCGGCAGCGTTCTTTATTTTATTGAGGACACCTATTATAAGGAAATCAACCGGGAATACATGGAGAGCCGACCGGTCGTCGCGCTGGCTCACTTTGACAACCGGGAGGAGCTTGCCCGCAATATCAGCGAAAGCGAAGACGCCCGCATTACGGCAGAGGTGGAGGAACAGCTGATCGCCTGGGCTCAGAATATGGGCGGCTTTATGAAGAAGCTGGAAAACGGCCGGTATTTTATTCTAACGGACGAAGCGCACACCCGCGAGGCGATGAGCAAGCGTTTTCCTCTGCTGGACAGCGTCCGCGCCATCAAATCGGGGGAACGCCTGAACGCAACGGTATCGCTCGGCGTGGCGCGCGGAGCCAAAACGCTGCAGGAAGCGGACACCTGGGCCCGCAAGGCGTTGGATATGGCTCTCGGACGCGGCGGCGATCAGGTAGCCGTGCGGCAGGAAAACGATACATACGCGTTTTTCGGAGGGCTTTCCAAAGCGGTTGAGAAGCGGGATAAGGTTCGAACCCGCGTTTTCGCGGCCACGCTTTCCGACGATATCAAGGACAGCGACACCGTGTTTATCATGGGGCACAAATATTCCGACCTCGACTGCATCGGCGCCGCCGTGGGCATGTGGACTGCAGCGTCAAAAGCTTTGAAAAAGCAGACGCGCATCGTTGTTACGCGCGATCAAAGCATGGCTTCTCTTCTGATCAAGGAAGTCAGCCGGATGTATAAGGATGAAGTGATCTTCATTTCGCCGCAGGAAGCCGCGGCCCAGATGACCCCGAAAAGCCTGCTGATGGTGCTTGACACCCATTCCCGTGAATTTGTGGAGAGCGCGGAGCTGCTCGATATCGCGGCGCGCATCGTCGTGATCGACCATCACCGAATGATGGTCCGCCATATTGAAAACGCCCTTGTTTTCTATCACGAGCCGTATGCGAGTTCCACCTCCGAAATGGTCACCGAGCTTGTGCAGTATATCGGCGACCGGACTTTGACGGAGCTGGAGGCGGAAGCGCTGCTGGCCGGAATTATGCTCGACACCAAGAATTTTGTCCTGAAAACAGGTGTGCGCACCTTTGAAGCGGCGGCCTATCTCCGCCGAAAGGGTGCGGATACCGTGAAGGTCAAGCGAATGTTTTCCGATTCCATTGAGGCCTACAAGGCGAAATACCGCATCGTGACGAATGCGGAAATTCTCGGCAACTGCGCGGTTGCCTCTTCGGAAAAAGAGTTTCCTGAGATCCGCATCGCCTCCGCACAGGCGGCGGACGAACTGCTTTCCATCCAGGGGGTGGAAGCCTCTTTCGTTGTTTTCCCGGCCGGTGGTGCAGTCAACATTTCGGCGCGTTCTCTGGGCGATATCAACGTCCAGCTGATCATGGAGGATCTCGGCGGCGGCGGTCACCTCACAATGGCCGGCGCACAGCTCAGCGGTCTCACGGTCGCTCAGGCCTATTCCCGACTGATTGAGGCAATCCGCCGTATGCGGGAACAGGCAACCAAACCAAAAAATTAATGTGGAGGGATTCCGATGAAAGTCGTATTGCTGCAGGATGTAAAAGGCAGCGGAAAAAAAGGCCAGCTGCTTGAGGTCAGCGACGGATATGCGCGGAACTTTCTGCTCCCCAGGAAGCTTGCCCGGGAAGCCAGCGCGCAGGTAATGAATGAACTGAAAAACGCCGAGGACGCAAAGGCCTGGCGTATTCAAAAAGAAACGGACGAAGCAAAAGCATCCGCCGAAAAAATCAGCGGAAAAACGATCCACCTGTTCGCTAAGGCAGGCCAGGGCGGAAAGCTGTTCGGTTCCATCACTTCAAAGGAAATTTCCGACGAACTGAAAAATGCGTTCGGTATCGACGTGGATAAGCGCAAGGTCGTTCTGGACGGCGACATCAAGGCATTCGGCACATTTGAATGTGAAATTAAGCTCTACGCCGGCGTTTCCGCAAAAATTTATGTGCTGGTGGGCGAGCAGCAGGAATCATAAAGGACGGAAATCCAAAGCTGGGGGGATTCGGGATGGCATCGGAGATTATGAGCGGATACGGAGGACTGAACCTGCCGTTCAGCCCGGAGGCGGAGCAGTCCGTTCTGGGCGCCGTGCTTCTCGATTCCTCCTGTATGGACCGCGTCGCTGAGATCCTGCCGCGCCCGGATTATTTTTATCAGACCAACAACAGTCTTATTTATTCCTCAATGCTCCAGATGTTCACGGAGGGGAAACCGGTCGATTTCGTGACGCTTCTGGAGGCTTTGCGGCAGACGAAGGGATTCGATGAGGGCGGCGGAAAGACCTATCTGCTCCAGCTTGCCCAGTTGGTTCCCTCCATTTCCAATGTGGAAACGTATGCGCGGATCGTGCGGGACAAATATGACGTCCGCACACTGATTACCACGGCGCGCGACATCGTGGAGGAAGCTTCTTCCGGCGGTGCGGATGCTTCTACGCTCCTCGACTCTGCGGAGCAGCGCATCTTTGATATCCGGCGCGGTAAGAATATGCAGGGCCTTCAGCGGATCGATGAAATCATCGTCGAAACCTTTGACCGTCTGGACCGGCTGAATTCACCCGATGCCGATCTCTACCGGGGCGTCCCGACCGGGGTCAAGGAACTGGATGATACGATTACCGGCCTGAACCGCAGCGATTTCATCCTGCTCGGCGCCCGCCCAGGCATGGGCAAAACGAGTTTTGCGCTCAACATTGCCCGCCATGCGGCCGCCAAAGCAAAAAAGCGGGTTGCTTTTTTCTCGCTGGAAATGAGCAAGGAACAGCTTGTTTCCCGTCTGTTATCCACGGAGGCTCTCGTCGAGGGGACGAAGCTGAAAACCGGAAAGCTAAGCGAGGACGAATGGATCCGGATTATCGAAGCGGGGGATATTCTTTCAAAGACGCAGATGTATTTTGACGATAACCCTTCCATAACTGTCCCTGAGATTAAGGCGAAACTGCGCCGCCTTAAAGATGTTGACCTTGTGGTGATCGATTATTTGCAGTTGATGACTTCACCGAGCAAGATCGACAACCGCGTGCAGGAGATTTCTCAGATTACGAGAAATCTGAAGATCATGGCAAAGGAACTGAACGTTCCGGTGCTGACGCTTTCCCAGCTCGCGCGTGACAGCGAAAAGCGCACCAATCACCGCCCGGTGCTTTCCGATCTCCGTGACTCCGGCTCCATTGAGCAGGACGCCGACATCGTTCTTTTCCTCTACCGGGAAGATTACTATCAGGATTCCGAAACCCCGGATGAAAGCGCAGATCGGAATCAGAGCGAGTGTATTATCGCGAAGAACCGTCACGGCGAAACAAAAACGGTGCCGCTGCACTGGCAGGGGGAATATATGCGCTTTACTGCGCAGGAGGTTGTCCGCAGTGAATGAGGACATTTCCGAGATCGAACGGAAAATATCTGAGACCGCGGCGCGGTGGGACATGCTTCCGCGCGGATGTATTGCTGTCGTCGGTTTTTCCGGCGGGGCGGATTCCGTCACGCTGACGCATTTTCTCTGGAAGCACGCGGAAACGCTGGGCATCCGCCTTGTCGCGGCGCACGTAAATCACGGGCTGCGCGGAGCGGAAGCGGATTCCGACGAGGCATTTGTCAAGGCCTGGTGTGCGGAGCGCAAAATTGAACTGAAGATATTGCATGCGGATGTGCGCCTGCTCGCGCGGGAGAGATCAATGGGGCTGGAGGAATGCGGGCGGGAGGTCCGCTATTCTTTTTTTTCAGGCCTTTGCGGCGAAACGGGCAGGATCGTTACCGCCCATACTCTTTCCGACAGCACAGAGACGGTTCTGATGAATTTTGCGAAGGGCGCAGGTCCCCGGGGCCTGAGCGGGATTCCTCCCGTGCGCGGCGGAATTGTCCGTCCGCTCATCGGGATCACGCGCGCGGAGGTGGAACGCTACTGCCTGTTTAACCGGCTCTCCTATGTGACGGACAGCACCAATCTTACCGACGAATATGAGCGGAACCGGATCCGCCATACGGTGGTGCCCGCACTGCGGGAAATCAACCCGAGACTGGAGGAAGCGGCCGGCCGTTCCATCGAGCTCATGCGGTGCGACGAGGAGTACTTCTCGGCAGAGGCGGAAAAACTGCTTCGGGCGGCCGAAACGCCGGAGGGTTACCTCCTCGCCGTACTGAGGCGGGCGCCGAGGCCCGTTCTGCTGAGGGCGATCGTTTCAGCGGCGGAAAAGACATGCGCTTCCCGCCTTGGATACGGTCATATCCTCGCCGCAGAAGAACTGATCCTTGCCGGAAAAGGTTCGGTTACGGTTGCGGGCGGAATACAATGCGAAACGGATGGCAATACTTTCTATGTTTCCCTCCCGGACGAAGCTCCATGC
>JAEWRF010000059.1 GCA_023460155.1 Bacillota bacterium
CCTCCGTACTGGCAAAGATATATCTGGATGGCGAATTTGGTACGGATCCCAATGCGGTGAACGCATATGCCGCTTCTTCGTTCTTTGCAGTTGACCGGTATGCAAGCTACATGAAGTTTTGGCGTGACGAGTATCTCAGCGGTTCGGTGATTGTAGCCGACCGATACACTACTTCAAACATGGTATTTCATCTTTCCAAGCTGCCGAAAGCGGAACACGAAAGCTTTCTGAACTGGCTGCAGGATTATGAGTATGGCAAGCTTGGACTTCCGAGACCCGATGTGACAATTTATCTCGATATGCCGCAGGCGGTCTCACAAAAGTTGCTGAGCCATCGTTACAACGGCAATGAAGGAAAAAAGGACATTCATGAGAAAAACGCCGCGTATCAGAAAGAATGCCATGAAAGTGCAGTCTATGCGGCAGAACGGCTAAACTGGAAGATCATTCCCTGTGCGGCGGGCGACGCCCCCAGAACAGTGGATGAGATTCATCAGGATATTATTAAAGTTATTACGGAGGAATTGCCTTTATATGTTTCCATTTGAATACCCGACCCTGGAAGACCGGGCGTGGATGAAACCCTACTTATCACAAAGCGGAAATATGGGGAGTGAGTCTGCGTTTGGCACGCTTTATTTGTGGAAGGACAGCTTTTTTTCCAAGGTGTGCCGATTCCGTGACCATATGCTTCTCGCATCGGGAGCACCGTTTCATGTCTATAATTTTCCCGTCGGCGGAAGCGCACCCTATGACGCGATCCCGGAATTGATTAAGGATGCGCAGGAGCGCGGCTTCCCTTTTAAAATGTGGGGCGTTACAGCCGATTGTGTGGAAGAACTGGAAAAGAATTATCCCGGAAAATTTGTGTTTCAGCTTGACCGCAACGGTTCAGACTATATTTATGAAACAGCGGATCTGATTAACCTTTCGGGGCGGAAGTTTCACGGCAAGCGAAACCATCTTGCGCAGTTCGACCGTGACTACGACTGGTCCTACGAAGATATTTCACAGGAGAACATTAAGGACTGCATCGATGTGGCCGATCAGTGGTGCAAGGCGAATGGCGGCTGCGAGCAGCGGGGCTCTCAGATGGAGGGCTGTGCACTGAAGAGGGCGTTTGACCACTTTGACGAGTTGGAGCTCGCGGGCGGATTAATTCGAATTGAAGGGAAGCCAGTAGCGTTCACAATCGGAGAGGAAATCAATTCCGAGGTTTATCTTCTGCATTTTGAAAAGGCGCTTGACGGCTACAACGGTCTTTACGCCGCGATTAACCACGAATTTGCCGCTCATCATCTTGCCGGGTACAAATATGTAAACCGTGAGGAAGACATGGGAATAGAAGGGCTGCGTAAAGCTAAACTTTCCTATCGTCCGGCGATACTTCTTGAAAAATATTCGGTGACACTGAAAGAAGAAACGAAGGAAGTTTCGAAATGATTCGACTTGGCGACTGGGAAATGCGCAGGGAGCTAGTGGATATCTGGCAGATTTGTTTTGACGAACCTGCCCGTCCTCCAAAATATTTTTTAAATAACTATTTCCGCCCTGAAAACTGTTTAGTATATCAGGTTGGGGAAAAGATTGCGGCGGTTGTTTACCTGCTGCCTGCTCGGATTGCGGCGAAAAAGGGAACTGTACAGGCGCATTATATTTATGCGGCCGCCACGCTTCCCGAGTACCGTTCGCGCGGATTTATGGCGGCGCTTCTGGCGGCTGCTGCGCTGGTAGGCGCGCGGCGCGGGGATCAGTATTCCTTTCTGCTGCCCGCGACCAAAGAGCTTTATCCGATGTATCAAAAATCGGATTACCGGCCCTTCTTTAAGGCTCGTATGGCTGATATTACTTTAGATCAGCTTGTCAGCATCGCGGAATCGGGTCAAATCAATAAAACGGCGCTCAGTATTCACCACTTAAACTCCCTTCGCAGTGGACAGCTGGCTGGGAAAACGGGTTCGGTGCTTTGGAGCCACGAAGCTTTTGCCTTTGCCGCCGGAATGGGGAAAATCTACGGTGACAAACTGGTTGCTTCCCTGACGGACGGTCAGCCGGCATACGCATTGTGCCGCCGGTTAGATGAGAACACCTGCCTGGTACAGGAAATTATGGCACAGGAGCGGACTTTACCCAATCTGGCTGCAAATCTGATTCAGACAATGCCGGCTTTAAGCTATCGTTTCCGCCTTCCTGCCAACAGCGCCTTGCTACAGGTGGAAGGAGAAGAACTCCCCTCCGGCATGATGAAGCCGATCGGCGGCGCGTCCATGGAACCGGTTGAGCCGATTAGCAGCGCACCGTACCTTGGACTTCCACTCGATTAACCTAAGGGGGATTGTATATGATTTATCTGTTTCTGGCAGAGGGATTTGAGGAAATTGAAGCGCTCGCAACTGTCGATATTCTGCGCCGGGCAGGCGCGGAGCTCGCCACAGTTGGGGTGGGGGGAAAGCAGGTGGCCGGTTCCCACGGCATCACCGTAACTGCGGATTTGGAAGAGCGCGAAGTGCAGATTTCAAAAGCGGATATGGTTATTCTTCCGGGCGGCCCCGGGACGAAAAACCTTGAAAGATCCGCTGTTATGCAGTCCGCGGTTCGGAGCTGCGCCGAGCGGCGGAGACCGATCGCGGCAATCTGTGCGGCACCGTCCATTCTGGGCCACATGGGTCTGCTGAACGGGCACACCGCAACCTGTTTCCCGGGTTACGAGGACGAGCTTCACGCGGCGAAAGTGACCGGCGACGCGGTTTGCGTCAGCGGAAATATTATTACCGGAAAAGGCGCGGGCGTTGCAGTTGAATTCGCGCTGAAAATTGTAGAAGAGCTTTACGGAACCGAAAAATCCAGTTCGATCAGGAAGAATATACAATGCGTGTGAAAAATATTAAAGAAGTAAAACAAAGCCTCCGTATGCGTTACCGGCGGTTTCGTGAACAGATGGACTCCGACACCAAACGAAGGCTGGATTCCACCATTCAGAGCAGGCT